>JAKSDN010001410.1 GCA_022360075.1 Kiloniellales bacterium
CATGGCTCGGCCGATGCCGTCGTCTGGCCAAGGATTGGGAGCAGACCATCGCCAGCGCCGAGGCCCGGCTCCTCGTCGCCCACACCCGCCTCGTCACACGACGCCTCGCAAGGACCTGATCTCACGAACAAAGTTTTGAGTCAGACACTCAGGCAACCATCTTCCGTTCTTTGAGTAGTTTCATGTTGAGGTATCGCTTGGTCGACCATTTGGTGCCAGTGATGTGGCTCAACCTGGCCGCGGCCAGGTTGAGGGCCGATTGACCGTCGGGGAAGGCTCCGACCACGCGGGGTCGGCGCCGGATCTCACGCATGATGCGCTCCAAGGGGTTGTTGGTCCGGACGCGGCGCCAGTGCTCGTTGGGGAAGGCATAGTAGGTCAGCGTCTCGTCGAGCGTCTCCTCAAGCCAGACGGCCATTGGTTAGCCGCATGGCCTTGAGCTTGCTGACTACCTCCGCAGCCGAGCCAGCGGCGAGGACGACGGCGCGGCACGGGCGCTGCTGTTCACCTCGGAGTTCCTACGCGACCAGGGCAAGATCGACGGAGTCCTGCCGGAATACAGCCGCTTCGTGAACCCGGCCTTCGTCGAGGCGGCCCGCCAGATGAAGGAGTGATCGCGGGCGCGGCTTGCCATGAATGACAGAGGTCTTCTGCGAGCCACTTCTTTTCCGGCGCTCCGCGCCAGCCCCCCTCCCGTCGCTTCGCGCCGACCTCCCCCTCGAGGGGGGAGGCGAAGTCATTGCCGGTTCGCGACGTTTCCCCTCCCCCCTTGAGGGGGAGGGTTAGGGTGGGGGGCGTCCGCGAAGCGGACAACAGCAAATGTGCGGCTCAAACGGCCTCGAGATCCGCGGACAGAGAGGCCACCCGCCTAGCCGAGCATCGCCTCAGTGCTTCATCAACACGCTGCGGATCTTGGTGAAGATCTCGTCGATGTGCTGCGCCTCGCAGATCAGCGGCGGCGAGACCAGGACCGAGTCGCCGGTCAGCTTGGTCATGACGCCGGCTTCGTAGAGCTCCTGCACCGCCTTGCCGCCACGCTTGCCGGGCGTGCCCTCGAGCGGCGCCAGGTCGGCGGTGCCGAGCATGCCGTAGCCACGGATGTTGGTGACGACCGGGATGTCCTTGAGCGAGAAGAGCGCGTCGAGGAACTTGGGCGTCATCTTTTCGGCACGCTCGACCAGCTTCTCGTCGCGGAAGATGTCGCGGGTCGCGAGGCCCGCCGCCGCGGCGGCGGGACAGCCGGAGTAGGTGTAGCCGTGGAACAGCTCGATCGCGCCGTCGGGTGCCGCTTCGGTGATCGTGCTGTAGACCTTCTCGTTGATCGCGACCGCGCCCATCGGCACGACGCCGTTGGTCAGCGCCTTGGCCATGGTGATCATGTCCGGCACGACGTCGAAGCTGTCGGCGCCGAACTGCTTGCCGGTGCGACCGAAGGCGCAGATCACCTCGTCGAAGATCAGCAGGATGTGGTGCTGGTCGCAGATCTCGCGCAGGCGGTTGAGATAGCCCTTCGGCGGCACCAGGGTGCCGGTCGAGCCGGCGATTGGCTCGACGATTACCGCGGCGATCGAGTCCGCGCCGTGCAGATCGACGAAGCGCTGGAGATCCTCCGCCAGCTCCGCGCCGGTCTCCGGCTGACCGCGCACGTACTCGTGCTCCGGCAGATGGGTGTGACGCATGTGCAGCGCGCCCGGCAGGCCGAGCCCGAAGGCCTTCTTGTTGTTGACCAAGCCGGCGACCGACAGGCCGCCGAAGTTGACGCCGTGATAGGCCCGCTCGCGCCCGACCAGGCGCATGCGCTGCCCCTCGCCGCGGCACTTGTGATAGGCGAGCGCGATCTTCAGCGCCGTGTCGACCGCCTCCGACCCGGAGTTGCCGTAGAAGACGTAATTGAGGTCGCCCGGAGTCAGCTCGGCGATGCGCCGCGACAGCTCGAAGGAGAGCGGATGGCCGTGCTGGAACGGCGGCGCGTAGTCGATGTCGAGCAACGCCTGATTGACCGCCTCGGCGATCTCCCGCCGGCCGTGACCGGCCGCCACGCAGAACAAGCCCGCCGAGCCATCGATGATCTGGTTGCCATGATCGCTCGTGTAGTACATGCCTTTCGCGCCCGTGATGATGCGCGGACGCTCCTTGAACTGCCGGTTGGCGGTAAAGGGCATCCACTGCTGCTCGAGCGAGTTGGTTTTCAGGGCGACGACGTTCATGGCTCCCACTCCTCCCTTCTATCTGCTTTCCTAGGTGATCCTAAACCCTGCGCGTAACAGGGCAACCGTTTGAAGACAAATGGTGAATGCGCATGCCGGACCTGCGAATCCCGCAGTCTCTCCTGCGCTCGAAAATCGTTGCTGAATCAGTGGCTCGGCAACGACAATTGAACTCCGGCTCGAACCTCGAAGAGCGTCCCCGGAGGCGATGATGAGCTCCGATCCGTTGGCCCAGGCCGGGCCCGAGGCCGTCACCTACCCGCCCGGCGTGGCCTACATCGACGGCCGCTTCTGTCCCATGTCCGAGGCGAAGATCTCCGTGCTCGACTGGGGCTTCCTGCGCTCCGACGCGACCTACGACGTGGTCCACGTCTGGGAGCGGCGCTTCTTCCGCCTCGACCTGCACGTCGATCGCTTCCTGCGCGGTGTCGAGCGTCTGCGGCTCAGCCTGCCCTTCGAGCGCGCGGCGCTGGTCGACATCCTGAAGGAATGCGTGCGGCGCTCCGGCCTGAGCAGCGCCTATGTGGAGATGGTCTGCACGCGCGGCTTCTCGCCCCGCTTCAGCCGCGATCCGCGCGACGCTGACAATCGCTTCATCGCCTTCGCCATCCCCTTTAGCTGGGTCGCCGACGAGGCGCAGCGCGAAAGGGGGCTTCGTTTGGCGATCAGCAAGATCGCGCGCATTCCGCCGGAATCCCTCGACCCGACGATCAAGAACTACCACTGGCTCGACATCGTGCAGGGGCTCTACGAGGCCTACGACCGCGGCGCCGAGAACGCCCTGCTCGTCGACTTCGCCGGCAACGTGACCGAGGGTGCGGGCTTCAACGTCTTCGCGGTCAAGGACGGCGGCGTCGTGACGCCGGGCCGCGGCGTGCTCGAAGGAATCACACGGCGCACGGCCCTCGATCTTTGCGCCGAGCTCGGCATCGCCGCGGCGCAGCGGTCGCTGCCGGCCGATGAGTTGCGCGCCGCGGACGAGGTCTTCATCAGCTCGACCGCCGGCGGCATCATGCCGGTGACGAAGATCGACGACGCGCCGGTCGGCGATGGCCGGCCGGGCCCGACCACGGCGCGCTTGGCCCAGCTCTACTGGGCCAAGCACCGCGATCCGGACTGGACCACGCCGGTCGATTGAGCCGCCCGAGAGGGACGCCTCAGAATCGGTGAAGCTTGAAGCCCTTGCGCACGACGAAGGGGCCTTTGAACTTGACCGCGGGCCCGCTCTTGAAGATGACGACGCCATTGCCCGCACGATGGCCGTAGAAGCCGTGCCCGCGGAAGAAGCCGTGGCGGCGATGGAACCTCGGCGCGTGGAGGCGGTGGCCGCGGAAGCCGTGGAAGCGCTTGAAGCCATGGAACCGCTTGAAACCGTGGCTGCCCACGGCGAGCGGCTGCACATCGCCGCCGCTATAGACCGCGGGTAGCGGCAGCTCGCTCGCCGCCGCCGGCTGGACCGTCCAGAGCGTGCCCAGCAGGATGCCCAAGGCCACCAGCGGTGCGCCCAGGGAAAGCAAGCTCTCGGTGATCCTTTGGCGGTTTTCATAGGTTTCCCGTTGCATCTCTCATCTCCTCGACAAGCCCATCATCGGGCGTTGTCGAGGAGATGGGGTCCTCCGCCGGGCGACCGAGTGACGGCTGTCACCTCTCTCGGGCCCGTGACCGGAGTTGATCTAGGCAGCCTTCACAAGCCGATCGCCTCTTCGGCCGGCGTGTAGGGCAAACCATGCGCCTCCGCCACCGGCTTGCAGGTGACCTTGCCGTCGGCGACGTTCAGGCCTTCCTTCAGGTGCGGATCGGCGGCGAGCGCGTGGCGATAGCCCTCGTTGGCCAGCGCCAGGACGAAAGGCAGCGTGGCGTTGTTGAGGGCGAAGGTCGAGGTGCGCGCGACCGCGCCCGGCATGTTGGTCACGCAGTAGTGAACGGCGCCCTCTTCGACATAGGTCGGGTCGGCATGGTTGGTCGGGCGCGAGGTCTCGAAGCAGCCGCCCTGGTCGATCGCGATGTCGACCAGCACCGAGCCCGGACGCATCTGGCGGACCATGTCGCGGGTGACCAACTTCGGCGCCGCCGCGCCGGGCACGAGCACGGCCCCGATCACGAGATCGGCGCCCATGACGTGCTGCTCG
>JAKSDN010000193.1 GCA_022360075.1 Kiloniellales bacterium
ATGGGGATCGAGCGGATCGCCATGCTGAAGTACGGCATCCCCGATCTGCGCACCTTCTACGATTCCGATCTGCGGTGGCTGCGGCACTACGGCTTCGTGCCGATCGAGGCGCCGAGCCTGGTGCGAGGGCTCTAATCATGAGGTTCACGCTGTCCTGGCTGAAAAGCCATCTCGAAACAGAAGCCTCCCTGGCCGAGATCACCGACAAGCTCTCGATGATCGGCCTGGAGCTCGAGGGCATCGAGGATCGCGCCGAGGCGCTCGCCCCCTTCACCGTGGCCTACGTCAAGGAGGCGCGCCAGCATCCGAACGCCGACCGGCTCAGGGTTTGCCTGGTCGACACGGGAAGTGAAGAGGTCCAGGTGGTCTGCGGCGCGCCCAATGCGCGCACCGGCATGAAGGGCGTCTTCGCCCCGTCCGGCAGCTATATCCCGGGCACCGACATGGTGCTGAAGCCCGGCGTGATCCGCGGCGAGGAGTCCAACGGCATGCTGGTCTCCGAGCGCGAGATGGGCCTGTCGGACGAGCACGAGGGCATCATCGAGCTGGCCGAGGATGCCGTCGTCGGCACGCCCTTCGCCGAGGTCATGGGCCTCGACGATCCGGTGATCGACATCGCGATCACGCCGAACCGCGGCGACTGCCTCGGCGTGCACGGGGTCGCGCGCGATCTCGCTGCCGCCGGCCTGGGCAAGCTCAAGGCCTTCGACCGCGCGCCCGTCCCCGGCAGCTTCGAGAGCCCCGTGCGCTGGCTGCGCGACCTGCCGGCCAACCTGCAGGACGCTTGTCCCTTCGTTGCCGGGCGGAGCTTCCGCAACGTCAAGAACGGACCTTCGCCGCGCTGGTTGCAGGACCGGCTGCGGGCGATCGGGTTGCGGCCAATCTCGGCCCTGGTCGACATCACCAACTTCGTCACCTACGACCTCGGCCGGCCGCTCCACGTCTTCGACGCCGACAAGCTGGCCGGCGACCTGACCATGCGCATGGCGCGCGAGGGCGAGGGGATCCTGGCCCTGGACGACGAGAGCTACAGGCTCGAGCCGAGCATGGTGGTGATCGCCGACGACAACGGGGTGGAATCGCTGGCCGGCGTCATGGGCGGCGAAGTCTCCGGCTGTACCGAGGACACTGTTAACGTATTGGTCGAATCGGCCCTGTGGGAGCCGCTCAACGTGGCGCGCACCGGCCGAGACCTGGGCGTGCAATCGGACGCGCGCTACCGGTTCGAGCGCGGCGTCGATCCGGAATCGGCGCTCTGGGGGGCCGAGGTCGCGGCCCACCTCGTCCGCGAGCTGTGCGGCGGCGAGGCGAGCGAGGTCGTGGTCGCCGGCGCCGAGCCCCCGTGGCGGCGAGCGATCGCCTTCCGCCCCTCACGGGTC
>JAKSDN010000096.1 GCA_022360075.1 Kiloniellales bacterium
CTTGATGCCGCCGTCGAGCTGCGCCTTGTCGCCGCCGAGGACCAGCAGGCCGAAGGAGGCGATCAGCATCACCTCGAACCAGACGTAGAGGTTGAAGACGTCGCCGGTCAGGAAGGCACCGCAGACGCCCGCGAGCAGCACCTGGAACAGCGCGTGATAGCCCATGGACTCGCGCCGGGCATCGATGTCGGCCAAGGCATAGACCGCGACGGCCAGGCCGGTGATCGCCGTGATCACCACCATGACGGCGCTCAGCAGATCGGCCACCAGGGTGATGCCGAAGGGCGCCGGCCAGCCGCCCATCTGCGCCGCGATCACGCCTTCGCGCCAGACCGCGACCATGAGCGCGATCGAAGCGGCGAGGAGCAGCAGACAGCCGCCGATGCTCAGCCAGCGGCCCACCGAGCCCTTGGCCCGGAACAGGAAGGTCAGCACCGCCGCGACGAAGGGCAGCACGATCGGCAGGGCCAGGAGCCAGCTCATGGCGCGCTCCGGTCCGGGGCGGCCGCGCCCTCGGCTTCCGGCTCGGCGAAGCGCATGGCGTCGCTGTCCAGGGTGCCCAGGGTCTGATAGCCGCGGTAGACCAGCATGAGCGCAAAGGCCAGCAGCCCGAAGCCGATCACGATGGCGGTGAGGATGAGCGCCTGCGGCAGGGCATTGGCGACCGCGCCCGCCGGCACCGCCTGGCCTTCGGGCACCAGGGGCGGCGCCGCTTCCGTCAGGCGCCCGGCGACGAAGATCGTCAGGTTGGCCGCGTTGCTCAGGAGCACCAGGCCGAAGAGGAATCGCAGCACGTTGCGCGCCAGCATGAGGTAGACGCTGGCGGCGACCAGGACCCCGACCAGGAGCGCAAGCAGGCTCTCCATGGTCAGACTTCCTCTTCCAAGGTCAGCACCAGGGTCAGGACGGCACCGACGACGACGAGATAGACCCCGATGTCGAACAGCAGCACGGTGCTCAGCGGCAGGCCCTTACTCGTCTCGTCGCCGCCGACGAACCACCACTGCCCCGTGAACAGGGCCTCGCCGTCGAGCGCCGCCATCAAGCCGGCGAGCAGCCCGATTCCGAGGCCGGCCATGGCGATCGTCGCGGGATCGAGACGCAGGGCCCGGCGCGCCGCGGCCGTGCCGTGCGCCGTCGCATAAAGCGCGAAGCCGATGGCCGCGATCAGACCGCCGATGAAGCCGCCGCCCGGCTCGTTGTGGCCGCGCAGCAGCATGTAGAGCGAGAACAGCAGCATCAGGCCGACCAGCAGCCGCGTGGCGGCGCTCAGGATGAGCGAGTTCATGGCCGGCCTTCCCGCGGGACACCGCGCAGCAGCGCGAAGGCGCCGAGGGCTGCGACCGCAACCACGGCGATCTCGCCAAAGGTGTCGAGGGCACGGAAGTCGACGAGGATAACGTTGACGATGTTGCGGCCGAAGGCTTCCGGCACGCTGTTCTCCTCGAAATAGGCCGTGACCGAGCGGTCGAGCGGCGCCTCGATGACGGCGAGCAGCGTCGCCGTGACGACGGCCCCGACGGCGACGGCGAGCAAGGCATCCAGGCGCCGGCCACGTGGCGTCGCGCCCTGCTCCAGGCCCGGCAGGCGCAGCATGGCCACCGCGACCAGGACAACCACGAGGGTCTCGACCAGAAGCTGCGTGATCGCCACGTCCGGCGCCCCGAACATGACGAAGAGCAAGGCGACGCCGACGCCCACGACGCCGAGCGCGCAGACCGCCGCGAGACGCGACGGCGCAACGGCGGCCATCACGGCGCCGGCGCCGATCATCAGGACCACCGCCCAGTGCTTGACCAACGGGGCGGGCCAGGCGTTCGGCAGGCGCAGCGCATCGGCGGCGACCAGCGTGACACCGACCAGCAGCGCGAGGCTGGCGAAGACGATGAAGAGATAGCGCCGCAGCACGCCGCTTTGCAGCACCACCGTCTGCGCGGCAGCGAGGCCCTTCAGGCCGGCGAGGAGCGCGTCCCAGACCCGATCGGCCGTCGCCGGCAGCCGGGCCTCGAGGTCGATGAGGCCCTGACGCAGCCGCTGGTGGTTCAGATAGATCAGGAATCCGAGAACGAACGTCAGGCTGCTCAGCAAGAGCGGCAGATTGAAACCGTGCCAGAGCGCGAGTTTCACGGTCTCGGGCCGGCCGAGAATGGCCGTCACCGCGGGCTGGACCAGGCTGTCGGCGATCAGGGAGGGGGCGAGCCCGAAGGTCAGGCCGAGGCCGGCGAGCAGAACCGGCCCGAACCACAGGCGAAATGGCGCCTCGCGCGGCGCCTTCGGCGTCGGTCGCCGCGAGCCATAGAACGGCCGCAACGCCACGATGCCGGCGACCGCGACCATCAGGGCGTTGGCCAACACCGCCGCGCTGGCGACGAACAGCGGCTCGGAAGCGATGGCGAGCGCGCCCTCGTACTTGAGCTCCTTGCCGATGAAGCCGAGAAAGGGCGGAAAGCCGGCCATCGAGAGCGCGGCCGCGGCCGCGGCGAGAGCCGTGATCGGCATCGCGCTGGAAAGGCCGCGCAGCCAGGCCACGTCGCGCGTACCGGTCTGGTGGTCGATGATGCCGATCACCAGAAACAGCGCCGCCTTGTAGAGAGAATGCACGATCAGGAAGGTGACCGCGGCCGCTACCGCGATCGTCGCCTCGGCGCCCAGGAACATGGTGAGCGTGCCGAGCGCCATGACGGTCGTGTAGGCCAGCGCCAGCTTCAGGTCGGTCTGCCGCAGGGCGAGAATCGAAGCCAGGACGGCGGTTGCGGCGCCGAAGCTGGTCAGCGTCCAGATCCAGACATCCGTGCCGCCGAGCACCGGATGCATGCGCGCCAAAAGATAGACACCGGCCTTGACCATGGTCGCGGAGTGCAGATAGGCGCTTACCGGCGTCGGCGCGGCCATGGCGTTGGGCAGCCAGAAGTGGAACGGCACCTGCGCCGACTTGGTGAAGGCGCCGAGCAGCACCAGGACCAGGATCGGCAGGTAGAGCGCATGGGCGCGGACCGCATCGCCCATGGCAACGATGGCCGAGAGCTCGAAGCTGCCCGCCGCGATGCCGAGAAGAATCAAGCCCGCGAGCAGAGCCAGCCCACCGGCGCCGGTGAGAAGCAGCGCCTGCAGCGCCGAGCGGCGTGCCTTGGCCGAAGCATGGTCGAAGCCGATCAGCAGGTAGGAGGCGACGGTCGTCAGCTCCCAGAACACGAACAGCGTGATCAGGTTGTCGGCGAGCACCAGGCCCAGCATCGAGATCATGAAGAACAGCAGGTAGAAGCCGAAGCGGCCGTAGTGCGCGTGACCCGATAGATAGACGCTGGCGTAGAGCGCGACCAGTGCGCCGATGCCGCTGATCAGAAGGGCGAAGGTGAGGCTGAGGCCATCGATCAGGAACGAGAGGCTCACGCCGAGGCTCGGCACCCAGTCGTAGGCGACGCGAAGGACCTCGCCGGCCGCGATCGTCGGCAGGCAGGCCGCGAAGCCGAGCGCGAAAGCAGCCGGCGGCAAGGCGACGAGCCAGCCGAGCCCCGCGCCCCGCGTGAGCGCCTCGCCGTCGCCGGCCTCCTTGGGCCGCGCCGTCCTCAGGCCTGGGCTGTCCATGCTGCTTCAGGGTCCCCGGAATTCAGTTCGCAAATGGCTTAATGACAAACACTTGCCCGACAAAAAGCGGCCCCGCCGCTAGGGTGAGGCCGCCAGACACAGAGGAAATGGGGGGATCCTCCGTATCAGGGACGCATGTCTAGCGCCCGCCGCGATCCGGAGGCGCGCCGCGCTCGACTCCGGCTGCGATGCCCTCAGGCATGGGACTTACCCGTCTGTAGCAGAGGCCGGGCGCGGACCGCCCGCATCAAGCGCTCCCAGGACTCCATCTCGTCCTTCAACAGCAGCTTCTCCCGCTTGAGCCGCTGCAGCACGAGGGCATCCGGGAGCGGCCGGTTCATCTCGCCGGCCAGCTTTACGTCGATCCTACGATGCTCTTCGACCAGCGCGTCGTAACGATTCTCGATTTGCATCAGTGCGTTTCTCCGTCATGGCTACGAGGGCTTGGAAGATTGCGACACCTGGGGAAGTCGCCCGAGCCGACAACGCCGGCGCGAAGCCACTGTGAAGCACGATCTCCGTACATTCGCCGAAGCCTTCCGAAAAAGCGCCAGTCCACGTTTGATCCCCTTTCGTCGAGACGCGCCGTCGATCCGCCCGAGTCTGGCCAACTAGATGGCCCGCCCAGGTTGATCGAGCCAATCCAATTTCAGGACTATTTTGATAGAAATTTTCGATCAAAATTTCTTAACCATAGTGTGTGTCGGGATGCAGCGCTCATGACCTTTGCAGCGGCGAGCCATAGGCCCCGCCTGCTTGGCGATCGAGAGCCGGTGCGCAGCGCCAAAGCGAATGCGCACCCGCGAGATCACATGGACTGCGCCCTGGTCGGCGCCGCGACGGCCGGCGTTTCGAGCTCCACGGGCGTCTCGAAACCGGGCGGCTTGACCGCCAGCACGGAGCATTCGACCTGATTGAGGATCGCCTCGGCCGAATTGCCAATGATCAGCCCGCGGATGCCGGTGCGCCCGACCGTGCCCATGACGATCAGTTCGACGCGCTGCTTGGCGGCGAACACAGGGATCACCTCGCGCGCCGCGCCCTTCAGCAGATGGACATGGCGCTTGGAGCCGCCATCGGGATAGGCGCGTAGCAGGTCCATCAGCTTCTGCTCGTTTTGCTTCCGCTTGCCGTCGACCAGAAGGTCGACCTCGTCCTTGGCGACCCGGGCGAAGCCGCTGTGGCGCAGCGTATCTTCCTCCTCGAGCCGCCACGCATTGACGACGTGCAAGTCGCTGCCGTCCACCTCGGACAAGGAAGTCGCGAGGTCGAGGATCAGCCTGTTGAGCCCGCCCTTCTTCTCGTCGGCCGTTTCCGGATCGACGGCCGCGAGCACGCGGGCATACTGACGGCGCGCCGACTTCTTCATCACCCAGACCGGACAGGGGCACTTGCGCAGGAGGTGAAGATCGGTGCTCGCGAAGAACAGGGACTCGCCTTCGCTCCGGCCGGCGGCGCCCTTCATGATCAGGTCGTGGCCGTCCCGCAGGACCTTGCGAATGATCTCGACGAAGGGGATGCCCTGCAGGACGATCTCCGACGTCTCGACTCCCTCGGACTTGATGGGCGCGGCGATTTGGGCCAAGCGCGCCCGGTGGAATTCCAGAACCTCGTACTCCACTTCCCGGCCCCGGCCGCCCGGCAGCGCGGCGAAGAGGCTCGTCAGCTCGCCAGGCGCGGCCTCGACGACATCAACAAGCGTCAAGCTGGCTTGGTTAGCCTTTGCGAGCCAGATGGCGCGCCCGATCACCGCCTCATGGATGCTGCGCTCGTCGCAGATGAGAAGGATGTTCTTGAACCTCTTCATGGCCCGGCTCAGCCGCTCCCCACGGTTTCATCGCGCACTGATCGACGGCATAGAGCTGCGCTCTTGCCGTCCTCGTTCCCGAATTGGGCTTGAAATTCGATTGAGCCAATCGAAGTTAGAGGTCTGTTCGATAGATTGTGCCTTTCATGGCCAAATCCCCCGCGCTCTCGCGTCGAGAAGGAACAACGCCGTGCCCACCCTCCAGCAGCTTCGCTATCTCGTGGCCGTCGCCGAGACGCTTCACTTTCGACGCGCCGCGGAGATGACCCACGTGACCCAGCCGACCTTGAGCGGCCAGCTCCGCGAGCTCGAGAACAAGCTCGGCGTTCAGCTCGTCGAACGCAGCCGGGCACGCGTGATCCTGACGCCGATCGGCAAGGAGATCGCCGCGCGCAGCAAGACCGTGCTGCGCGACGTTCAGGACATCATCGCGCTCGCCAAGCATGGCCAGAGTCTGCTCGGCGGGACGATCCGGGTTGGCGTGCTGCAGTCGCTCGGCCCCTATCTGCTCCCGCACATCCTGCCGGAGCTACACCAGAGCTATCCCAGCCTGAAGCTCTACGTACGCGAGGGCATGCCGCAAACGCTGCTGGGCGGCGTCGACGACGGCAGCCTCGATCTGCTGCTGTTTCCCCTGCCGGCCAAGGGCGCGGACCTTCAGAGCGCCCGTCTGTTCCGTGAGCCGCTATGGATCGTGACGCCCTGCGATCACCGCCTGGCGACAAAGGACCGGGTCGAGCGTGCCGACCTCAAGGGCGAGACCGTCCTGACCCTCGAAAGGGGTCACCGCCTGCACGATCAAGCGCGCGAACTCTGCGAACAGTACGGCGCCGAGTTGGCGCTGGACTACGAGGGCACCAGCCTGGATACGCTGCGGCAGATGGTCGGCATGGGCATGGGGATCTCGTTCCTGCCGGCGCTCTACGTGCGCTCGGAAGTCCAGAAGGACGATCAGGTGATCGCCCTCGAGCTGCGCGGCCGTGCGCCCTTCCGCATGGTCGGCATGGTCTGGCGCCGGCACTCCGCGCGCCAGGACGAGTTTCTGACGCTGGCCGGACTGATTCGCGGCGTCCTCAAAGGCCGGGTTCCAGAGGTCACGGTCGCGCAATAGCACACCCTGGCGCCACGCCCGCCCGTCGGCACTGACTACGACCCAGGCCCGACAAGCTCCGGGCGCCATGGAGCAATTCTATCAAAGCCGCTTCGCCTATCGAATGGCCGGCGCCAACCTTTCGGGCCATGTTGAGCCCTAGGCGTTGGGGCCGTTGGACGGGAAGGAAGATGGGGATGCGGAGAAGCTTGGTTCTAGCGAGCGCGCTCGCGGTCGGGGCGAGCGTTTCGGTCTCGGCGGCGGAGCCGCCCTTTCAGACGCTCGATAGTTCGACATCCGTGAAGGCGGACTCGGTCGGGCGGGACTGCCTTGCCGGCACAGACGCGCGCCTGTTCGGTACCCTGCAGATAGACCAGCGAATGAGGACGAGTCGGCTCGCCGAGACAGAGCGGCCATTGGAACGAAATCCCCGCTTGCTCGACTGCGCCCTTGTCTGAAGCGAGGAGACCTTAACGCCGGGCACCGCCGCGTCGGCGGAATAGGGTCCCGCTCTTTGGCGGAAGCAAAGCCCCCCTCGTCCGTGGCGCGGGCTCCGTCGCTTTCGGCTAATCGGAAGAAACGATCAAAGCGCCGATTGTAAACGTCCAATGCTCACAGCAGATGCTGGGCATGCGGCGTTAGCCGCGACGAGATCCATGGCGAGAGGGGAACGTGATGGCCTCCGAAGAGCCGGAAGCGCCATATGCCATAAGGCAGTTCGAGCTCGACGTTTTGATTCCGATCGAGGCGTTCGGGCTAGACCTTTCGCTCACCACTTCCGCGCAGGCCATGATCACCACGGTAATCCTGGTCAGCAGCTATTTGATGTTCAGCATGCGACAAGGCGCCTTGGTGCCGAGCCGTATGCAGTCGACCGCCGAGTTGGTCTATGCCTTCGTCGCCCGCACCGTGGTCAAGACCGCGGGACCGGAGGCCACAAGCGCGATCCCCTTCGTCTTCTGCCTCTTCGTCTTCATCCTGTTCGGCAGTCTGCTCGGGCTCACGCCGATCAAGTTCACCTTCACCAGCCATCTGGTGGTCACGCTCGCCCTTTCGTTCGCCGTCTTCACCTACGTCAACGCGCTCGCGCTGTACAAGCACGGGGCCGGCTTCTTTCGCTTCTTCCTGCCTGCCGGCACGCCGATCTATCTCGCGCCCATCCTCGTCCTGATCGAGCTGATCTCCTACCGCTTCCGGCCGATTACATTGGGCGTACGCATCTTCGCGAACATCCTCGCCGGCCACATCATGATCAAGCTGTTCGCGGACTTCTGCGTGATGCTGACCGAGGCCTTGGGCGCAACCGGCATGGGTCTCTCTCTTGTTCCAGTGCTCATGATGGCCGTTCTCTACGGCTTCGAAGTCATGATCTTCCTGGTCCAGTCCTACATCTTCATCCTGATCACCTCGCTCTACATCCGGGACGCCCTGCATGGTCATTAGCAGCGCTGCCCACTCCACTGGAACGCAAAGGAGCCCAAGACATGACCGATGATGGCGTTAGACTCCTGGCAGCGGCGGTCGCTGTGCTGCCGCTGCTCGGCGTCGCCCTTGCCCTTGGCAAGATCTTCTCCGACTGGATCTCTTCCGTGGCACGCAACCCCAGTGCCGGAGAAGCCGTACAGCCCGTCGGCCTGCTTGGCTTCGCTCTCACCGAGGCGATCGCGCTCTTCGCGCTGATCATCGCCTTCATCATTCTCTTTGTAGGATAACGCAGTCTCCTAGCGCGATGGGCCGGCCCGGGGCCGGCCCGGACCGCTAGCCCCTCAACACCTGAATCCCCGTCTTCAGCGATTGCCCCTCACGCCGAATAGAATGCTGCCCTGCGTCCTCTCTTAGGGCGTATCATGGCGCCATGAGCCCAACGAAGACTGGGACGGACGACGTCATCGCGGGCGTGCCGGGGCGCTACTGGCACCTGCTCGACGACGGCCGCATCCAATGCGATCTCTGTCCGCGCTACTGCAAGCTGAACGAAGGCCAGCGCGGGCTCTGTTTCGTGCGCGGGCGCGCCGGCAACCGCATGGTCCTGACCACCTACGGCCGCTCCTCGGGCTTCTGCATCGACCCGATCGAGAAGAAGCCGCTCAGCCACTTCCTGCCGGGCACGCCGGTGCTCTCCTTCGGCACCGCCGGCTGCAACCTGACCTGCAAGTTCTGCCAGAACTGGGACATCTCGAAGGCGCGCGACTTCGACCGCCTGATGGACCAGGCGCCACCCGAGGTGATCGCCGAGGCGGCGCAGCGCACCGGTTGTCGCTCGGTCGCCTACACCTACAACGACCCGGTCATCTTTCTGGAATACGCGGTCGACGTGGCCGAGGCCTGCCGCGCGCGGGGCATCCGGAGCGTCGCGGTGACCGCCGGCTACATCTGCGAGGAGCCGCGCGTCGAGTTCTTTCGGCACATGGACGCGGCGAACATCGACCTGAAAGGCTTCACCGAGAGCTTCTACAAAACGCTTTGCACGGGCCGGCTCGGCGCGGTGCTGGATACCTTGATCTACCTGAAGCGCGAGACCGACATCTGGATCGAAATCACCACCTTGCTGATCCCCGGCGAGAACGACTCACCGGCGGAGCTGGAAGCGCTCAGTCAGTGGGTCATCGACGAGCTCGGCCCCGATGTACCGCTGCATTTCTCGGCCTTCCACCCGGACTGGAAGATGACCGAAAAGCCGCGCACACCGCCCGAGACCTTGCTGCGTGCCTGGCGCATCGCGCGCGAAGCCGGCATCCGCTACGTCTACACGGGCAACATCCACCATCCGGCCACCCAGGGAACCCGGTGCCACGGCTGCGGCAACGAGGTGATCGGCCGGGATTGGTATGAGCTCGGCACCTGGGCTCTCGGCGAAGATGGGCAGTGCCTGCATTGCGGCACGCCCTGTGCCGGCGTGTTCGACGGCGCGCCGGGAACCTGGGGCCGCCGCCGCCAGCCGTTGCGTCTTGCCGGACTGGCGAAGCGAATGACCGCGGAGTGATGGCCCGCTAGCTGGCCTTTCGTTCGGTCAACGCGCCGCCGCCGGCCTGCCCGCGTTGCGCGGTCAGCTCCTCGATCAATGCCTTGAGATCATCGAAGTCGATCGGCTTGGTGAGGTACCGCGTCGGTTTGAGGTGCGCCGTCGCA
>JAKSDN010000447.1 GCA_022360075.1 Kiloniellales bacterium
GCCTTCATACCGGGCGCAGCAGAATTGATGCGATCGCCGCCGTAAACCGTCTCTATGCACGCAACAGGCTGCTCCGAGTTCACGGCTCGCTGACCGGCCTGCTCGAGATCCTCGTGCGGCTGGCAGAGGACCACCGCGAGACCATCATGCCGGGCTGGACCCATCTGCAACACGCGCAGCCCTGGGTGCTCGGCCATTACCTCATCAAGACCTTCGATGTCTTCGCGCGCCACGCGGAGCGCCTCGAAGCCTGCTACCACCGCACCAACCGCAGCGCACTTGGCGGCGCCGCGCTGGTCGGAAGCGGATGGCCGCTCAACCGCGATCGCGTCTGCGAGCTGCTGGGCCATGAGTCCGTGGTGTACAACGCCATGGATGCCGGCCTGTTCACCAGCGACTGGTTGCTCGAATACAATGCCGTGCTGTCAATGCTGATGAACGATGTTGGCCGTTCGGCGTCCGATCTCGTCGTTTGGCATTCGTGGGAGTTCGGTTTGGCCGAGCTCGACGACGGCTTTTGCTCCACGTCGACCCTGATGCCGCAAAAAAAGAACGCAGGTTCGGCCGAGTTCCTGCGCGGATGCGCTGGCGACGCGGTTGGCTGGTATGGAAGTGCGGCGAGTGTCAGCCGGTCGGCCACGACGATCGACTGCGACATTCACTACTCTCCCGACCTGCTCGCCAAGCCGGCAAACACGACCTGGCATTGCCTGGAACTCCTGAACGGCGTGTACGACACGATCACCTTCAAGACTGACGTCATGCGAAAGAACGCCGGGGTCTATTGGAGCACGGCCAGCGGTCTCGCCGACAGCATCGCCAAGCACTGTGGCGTGACCTTTCGCGATGCCCATCACATCGTTGCGCGCCTTGTCCGCAGCTGCCTTGCCGCAGAGGTCAAACCGCACGAGGTGACCCGGGCGCATGTCGACAAGGCGGCGCGCGGCGCCATCGGGCGTGAGCTCGGCTTGAGCACGAGCTGGATTCAGAATGAGCTCGACCCGGTCAACTTCCTCAATACGCGTGTCACCGCCGGGAGCGCGAACGCCGCCGAAGTTCGCAAGCAACTGGACATGGCGAAGGAAACGCTATCCCGGCACCGCCAGTGGCTAGCGCGAGAGCAAACCCGCATTCGCGATGGCAAGACAAAACTGGAAGAGGCGAAAGCGGAAGTTCGCGCCGAAGGCTGAGCCCTCAGCCCAACGAAAACCCGCTCTCCGGCCAGAGGTTCAGGCCTGGATTAACTCTCACGCCACCATCGTCAATGTTCGTGAGCATACGGAGAATAAGGGTCAGCCCCCACTTATCCTCCATGCGACCTACGTGGCGGGCGTGGCCAGGTGCAGGAATGCGGCGATCGTTTCGGACACGCCGCGCTTCAGGGGGGTTGTGTCCCTTAGGCCGAGAACCGCGTCCAATGGCGCGGTATCGAAGCCGCCCTCCGGTCCGGGGCGGAGGACGTCCCTTACCGTGATACGGGCGTTCGGGATGGCGGCCAGAATCGCGTCGCACAGGGCTTCGACGGGATGCAGCTCGGCCGTGAGATCGCTGACCAAAGCGCCGTCCCGCAGGGCGTTGGCGCACCCCAGGAATCTGTCGGCGACATCGGCGGCATATTGAAAGCAGAACTCGCCCCGGAAGGGCAGCTCGAACGGTCGGCCCTCGGCGGCGGCCTGCATGGCCGCAGTGAAGGCCGAGGTCTCCCCTTGATCGCGACCAACTCCATAGACGACGTAGGGACGCAGGCCGATGCTGGGCACCCCATGGTGGCGCCAGTACAGCCGCGCGATTCCCTCGCCGGCCTGCTTGTAGATCCCGTACAGGTTGGCGGGGCAGTTGTCCGGGCCGCGCGGCTTCGCGGCGATGGAGCTGGCGTAGACAACCGGGATGGCGCCCGCTTGCCGGGCCGCCTCGAAGACGTTGACATGGCCTTCGACATTGACGCGCGCGCCCAGGCGGGGATCGTCGGCGCAAGCAGGAATCTGCAGGGCGGCGAGATGAATGATGGCGCGCGGGCGGATCGCCGCCACCAACGCCGCCAAGGCGTCCGCTTCGGTGACATCGACGCGGCGCCAATCCACCTCTGGCCAGTCCGCCCGGCCGGCCCCCGGCAGGTCATCGGCAATCTGCAAGAAGCGCCGCCGGTCGTCGACGCGGTCGCAGGCGACCAGGCGCCACCCCTGCTCGACCGCTCGGCGGACGATCCAAGCGCCCAGGAAACCCGAAGCGCCGGTCAGCAGCAGCGGCGCCTCGGACCGCGCGACGGCCTCGCTCATTCGCCGCTCCCGGGTTGTGCGGCGGCCGGGGGCGACGCGCGGCGCTGGCGGCGCGAGGCCAGACGGCGCAAGGGCCACAGCAGAACCAAGGCGGTCAGGATAAACAGGCCCAAGGCGATGGGGCGCTCGAAGAACGCCCAGAAGTCGCCGCGCGTCAGCAGAAGCGATTGGCGCAACGCGTTTTCGATCATCGGCGACAGGACCATGCCGATGACCATCGGCGCGATGGGGAAGCCGGTCTTGCGCATGACGAAGCCGACAACACCGGCGGCCAGCGCGATCATCAGGTCCAGGGGATTGCCACGGATGCCATAGGCTCCGAGAAGCGCGATCACCACGACACCGGTCATGAGCAGGCCCTGCGGCACCCGCAGCATTCGCGTGAAGGCCTGGGCCCCGACCGCGCCGACGGCGAACATGGTGACGTTGGCCACGATCAGGATGAAGAAGATCGCGTAGACGATGTCGAGCTGATCAGTGAAGAGGCGTGGGCCCGGCGTGATGCCTTGGACGACCAAGGTCCCCAGCATGACGGCGGTGACCGGGTCGCCGGGAATGCCCAGCGCCAGCGTCGGCACCAGGGCGCTGCCGGTGACCGCGTTGTTGGCGCTTTCCGCCGATACGATGCCGTCCGGTTCGCCCTTGCCGATGCGGTCGCGATTGGGCGAGGAACGTTTGGCCTCCGCGTAGCTGATGAACGCGCTGGTGGCGGCGCCGGTGCCGGGCAGCGCGCCGATGAAGGCCCCGATCGAACAGGACTTGCCGAGCAGCAGCAGGCGCGGCCGCCACGCGCGCCAGCCCGGAACCTTGAAGCCGATGCGAAAATCGGTCTTGACCGCCAGGGCGTAACGGTCCGACACCCGCACGAACATCTCCGACAAGGCGAAGAGACCGACGATGGCCGGGATAAGAGAGATGCCGGCGGACATGGCGAAGCTGCCGAAGGTAAAGCGCATGTCGCCGGTCACGTGATCCACGCCGATGGTGGCGATGAACATGCCGAGGGCGCCCGACAAGAGGCCTTTGAGCATGCTGCCGCGCGAGACCTGGGCGATGCAGATCAGCGCGAACACCCCCAGCGCGAAATACTCGACCGAGGTGAAGTTCAACGAGAAGGCGGCTAGCTGCGGCGCCGCCAGCATCAGCACCAGGACCGAGAACAGGCCGCCAACCAATGACGCCGTCGTCGCCCAGCCCAGCGCCAGGTCGGCTTCGCCGCGCGCGGCCATGGGATAGCCGTCCAACGCGGTCGCCGCCGCCTGGGGCGTGCCGGGCGTGTTGATCACGATGGCGGTGATCGAACCGCCATAGACCGACCCGCAATAGATTCCCAAGAGCAGGGCGACGGCCGGGATCTGTCCCATGGTCAAGGTGAAGGGCAGGACCATGGTGATGCCCACCACGGAGCCCAGGCCAGGCAGGACGCCCACGGCCACGCCGAGCGCCGTGCCCAAGCTCACGGCCAGCAGCACCTGCCAGTTCAGGACGAGGTCGAGACCCAGAAGCGCAATGTCCATGGAACCGCGCCCCTCAAAAGGCGGTGAACCAGGGGGACTTGGGCAGGATGATGAGAAAGACCTTCTCGAAGAGATACCAAGTCGCCAACGCGTAGCCGGCGGCGAAAGCGGCTGAGATCGCTACCTTGCGGTAGCCGAAGACGAACGGCAGGACGAAGGCGTAGACGATGGTGCTCAAGAGATAGCCCAAGGTGCTGAAAGCGAGCACATAGCCGCCCGTCAGGCCGATCGCGGACAGCAAGGCTGGCAACGCGCGCCCCGCCACCTCGCCGGAGGCTTGGAACAGGGATTGCACGGCGACGGCGGTGGCGAGCGCGACGATGATCCCCAGCAGAATGCGCGGATAGAACACCGGCCCACGCCCCGCCGCGACGAAGGCGGTATCGTAGGCCGGATCGAAAGTGTGCCAGAACAGAAGCAGCGCCGTCGCGAGCGTCAGGGTCGCGACCGCCGTCGCGCCGTTCGGTTTCACCTGGACGGCCATCGCTGCTCCCCGCCGGCTACGCCGGTCCCAGCCCATCTCTCCGGGCCGGGACCGACATTGCCGTTTTAGTCGGACAGACCGGCATTCTGAAGCAGCGCTTCGTTTCGGACGAACTCGTCTCGCACGAAGGCTTCGAACTCCGTTCCAGACAGGAAGGTCACCGGCATGCGCAGAGTCCCCATGCGTTCCGCGAAGGCATCCGACAGCATGCCTTCTCGGCAGGCCGCCTCCAGCCGATCACGGGCTTCGACCGGCAGACCCTTGGGCGCGACCAGTCCGCCCCAGATCGGGAAGTCCAGGGTCAAGCCCTGTTGCGCGGCCGTCGGGAGGTCGGGTGCCGTCGACACCGGCTCGGCCGACAGCATCGCGATGGATTTCACCTGATCCGCGTTCTGGGTCAGGAAGGAAATGTGGGCTACGAACATGTCCACGCTGCCGTCCAGCAGAGCCTTGAAGGTCGGCGCGCTGCCCTTGAAGGGGATGAACTCGATATCGATGCCCGTGGCCTCCACCAGGCCCAGGCCGGCGACGTGCGGGATCGACCCGATCGCCTGCACGCCGAAGTTCAACTTGCCCGGATTGGCCTTGGCGTAGTCCACCATGCCGTCCAGGTCGCCGAACGGCGAGTCCGAGCGCACCACGATGGACGACGGGGCGGAATAAGCCATGCAGACATAGTCGAAGGAGTCGGGACCGTAGGGTAGCTGGCGTAGATGTGGCTGTGTGGTCATGGGCCCGACCGGCATCATGCCGATGGTGTAGCCGTCCGGGCGTGCCTGGGCGACCTCGGCGGTACCGATCGTGCCGCCCGCGCCCGCCGTGTTCTTGACCAGGATCTCGCCGCCCAGCGCCTCGGCCATGGGCGCGGCCAGGGTGCGTGTCGTGATGTCCGTTCCGCCGCCGGCGCTGAACGGCACCACGATGGTCACCGGCCGCTCGGGAAAAGCTTCGGCCACCGGTGCGAGCGCAAGCCAAGAAAGCGCCACGACAGCGACGCCAAGTCTCGTCAACGTCATTCAGTCCTCCCTAGATCCCTGTTTCGCCCCCGGCATGCCTCGCACGCGGGCGCTCCTTACGCCCCTCGAAGGGGCTGTCATCGGCGAGACTATCACATTTTCGGATTTTTTCTTCAATTATTGAAACATCGTTCCAAAAATGGAATGCTCCGCCCCCACAGATAGAAGCAGCCAGCCACCAGCGGGAGGAAACCGACATATGACTGGCAAGCGGTTGAGCACGACGGAAATCGAGCGCTACCGGACGGAAGGCTTAGTCATTCCGGAATACCGGGTCCCGGACGATCTGCTGGGCCGGATGCGCCGCGCGGTGGACGATCTGATCGCCAATCACCCCAACGTCGCACCCGAGCAGCTCTCCGGCCCTCACAACCCCTGGGGACAGTCGGCCGAGTTGCTCGGGACCGAGGAGTTCCTCGAGTTCTGCCAGTTCCCGGACTTCCTGGACATGGTCGAGGATCTGATCGGTCCCGACATCGTTCTGTGGGGAAGCATGCTGTTCGCGAAACCGGGCGGGACGGGCAAAGCCGTTCCCTGGCACCAGGACGGACAGTATTGGCCGATCACGCCCTTGCGCACCGTGACGCTCCGTATCGCCATCGACGGGTCGACGCCTGAGAACGGCTGCATGCGCTACATCCCCTATTCGCACCGTGGCCGGGATCTGTGCGAGCACGCGGTCCAACTGCGTGACGACTACGCGATCAAACAGGAGATCGTGGACCTGGATGATAGCGATGCCCGCGACGTGGTTCTGGAACCGGGTCAGATCTCGCTTCACGACGTCTATCTGATCCACGGCTCGAACCCGAACACCTCGGGCCTTCGGCGCGCCGACTATGCGATCCGCTACATGCCGGCCGACGCGCTGTACGACCGCCGCGCCGATCATCCCGCGACCCAGTACGCCGAGAAAGTCTCGCCGACCATGAACTACGCCAAGCGGCCGCTCTGGCTGGTGCGCGGCCAGGATCGCGCCGGCAACGACTTTCAGATCGGCAAGGGCGGCTGAGCGACGCGGCCCGCCGTCTTTCCGTTTGACTTGAGATCCAGAGAGAGCCGCAACGCACCATGCCCCGTACAAGCGAGTTGGTCGTCGATACCATGATCGCGGCCGGTATCGAGCGCGCCTTTACCTTGCCCGGCCTGGGTGTCACCTGGTCGTTGCCAGCCTTCTCCGACCGCCGCGACGACATCGACGTGGTGCTGACGCGATCGGAGTGGATCGCCTCGGTCATGGCGCAAACCACGGGGCGCTTGACCGGCAAGCCGGCCGCGCTGATGGGCCAGGGGCCGTGGCTGACGACCATCGGGGCGGCCGGTATCCTGGAGGCCCATTTCGCCGGATCGCCGATGCTGGTGCTGACCGAAACGTCGGACTACGACGGCTACGGGCAGATGGGCGTCTATCAGACGATGACCGGCGACTATGGCGGCGCCGACGCCATGGCCAGCCTGAAGCCGATCACCAAATACGCCACCTACGCCACCACGCCGGAAGAAGCCGTGTTCGGCGTGCAAATGGCGGTCAAGCACGCCTCCTTGCCGCGACGGGGCCCGGCCGCGGTGGTCATGAAGACGCCGATCATCCGCCAAGAGGTGCCCGAGCCGACCAAGCCGCGCCTCTACCCGACCGAGGGCTATCTGCGCGCCGTTCCGGCGAAGCCCGACGAAGCGGCGGTGCGGCGGCTGGCGGCGATGATCGACGCGGCCGAGCGGCCCGTGTTCGTGGCCGGAAACGGCGTCGGCCAGGCCGGCGCGAGTGCCCTGCTGGAAGAGTTGGCGGAGGGCGCGGGGGTCGCGGTGGCGACCAGCTATAACGGCAAGGGCACGATCGCGGAACTGAGCCCCGTCTCCGTCGGCATGCTGGGGACATGGGGGCATCCCTGCGCCAATCGCGCGGTCGCCGCCGCCGACCTCGTCGTCATGCTCGGCGCCAGCATGGGCCCGGACTACACGCGTTTCCGCGACCCCGACCTGATTCGCCCGGGTGAGCAGAGGTTGGTCCAGGTCGATATCGACCCGCGCAACGCGGGCTGGGTCTATCCGGTGGACCTGGCGATCACGGCGGATCTCGCCGACCTTCTGGGCATGCTGCGCCAGGTCGGCCTGAAACGCGACGGCCGCGCCGCGCGGCTGGCCGCGATCACCGCCGTGCAGAAGGCAACCCGCTATGGAGTCTTGCCGTCTGTCTCCGCCCGGCAAGGCTATCTACACCATGCCGATATCGTGCGCAGCCTGCAGAGCTTTCTGACGCCCGACGACTATCTAGTGCTGGACGCCGGCGCCAACCGGATCTGGTCGACCTTCGGGCTGCGCATGCCCTATCGCGACCGCCTGCTGGTGGCGGGCGGCACCGGCATCATGGGCTGGGGGCCACCGGCCGCGGCGGCGGCAAAGCTGGTGCACCGGGACAAGCGTGTTACCTGCCTGGCCGGCGACGGCGGCTTCATGATGACCATGCAGGTGATCTCGACTTGCGTGCAGCAGGACGCGCCGGTGGTGTTCGTCGTCGACAACAACGCCGGGCTGGGCATGGTCCGAGACAATCTGGGCGACAAGCGCATCGCCGTCGACTTCGCGGACGTCGATTTCGCCGCCGTCGCCGAGGCCATGGGCGGCCGTGGCTTGCGCGTGAACCAGGCCGACGAGCTGACCGACGCGTTGGTTGAAGCCCACCGGTTGGAACGGCCGGTGGTGATCGATGTCGCGGTCGATCCAGATGCCAGCCACCACGAGGCGGTCGACAATGCGCCCCTGCGCTGACCGCTTCGCCGGGCGACGCGCGCTGATCACCGCCGGCGCCGGCGGGCTGGGCGAAGGCACGGCCCTGCGTCTGGCCCACGAGGGCGCGCAGGTGGCCGTCTGGGACCGAGACGCCGATGGCCTGGCGGCCCTTGTCGCACGCGCCCGGGCGGAAGGCGTCAAGCTCCTGACCCAGGCCTGTGATCTCACCGACGCCGACGGCATGGCCGAGGCCGTCCGATGGCTCGAGGAGACGTTGGGCGGCGTCGATGTACTGGTCAACAACATCGGCGGGTCGCTGCACACGCCGCAGCCCTTCCTGGATCAGACGGACGAGGATTGGGACCGTGTCATGGCCGTCAACGTCACCGCCTGCGTGCGCGTGACCCGCGCGGTCCTGCCCGGCATGGCCACGCGCGGCTACGGGCGTATCGTCAATCTGGGCTCCAAGGCCGGGCGCTACGGCAGCCTGTTCACTGGCGCCAATTACAGCGCCGCCAAGGGCGCGATGCAGGCCTTTACCCTGCAGATCGCGCGCGAGTTCGGGCCGCGAGGGATCACCTGCAACAGCGTCTGTCCAGGCGCGATCCTGACCGCGAGGGTCGAAAGGCTGCTGAAGGAGCGGCACAGCGAGGCCGAACGCGAGGCGGTCCTGCGGGCGATCCCGATGCGCCGCCACGGCCGGGTGGAGGACGTGGCCGCCGCCATCGCCTTTCTCGCCTCGGAAGAGGCGGGCTTCATCACCGGAGCGGCGCTGGACGTGAACGGCGGCCAGGCGATGGCGCTCTGACGGGCTCTCTCAGTCGAGCGAAATTGCCGCCTTCTCGATCAGCCGTGCCAGCTCGACCAGCCGGGGCCCCAGATCGGCGTGGATCCGCTCCTCGGTCACGAGGGAAGCCAGTCCGCCGACATTGACCGCGTAAATCGGATAGCCGTCGGCGCGGCGAACGGCGCAGCCGGCGGAGTTCGACTCGGAAATCCAGTCGCCGATGGTCACCGCATAGCCGTGGCGCCTGGCGTCTTCGATCGCGCGCAGGGCCGCCTCGCGCTTGGCCGGCCACTCGGCCGGTTCGCTCTGCGCGGCGATCTTCTCGAACAGTTCGGCGCGGTCGGCATCGGGCAAGGCGGCCAGATAGGCCCGGCCGATCCCGGTATTGATCATCGGCAGGCGCGACCCGACGCCGAGGCGGATCACCATGGAGGTCGCCGCGCGGCAGGCCTCGACGTAGACCATTTCGATCCCGTCGGGCGCCGCCAAATAGACCGAAGCGCTGGCATAGTCGGCCAGTTCGCGCATCAGCGGCCGGGCGCTGTCACGTATCTCCATCTGGGCCAGCACGCTGTAGCCCAGCGACAAAACCCCCGGACCCAGGCAGTACTTCCGCGATGTCTCGTCGTAGCGCAGGTAACCCAGCTCGGTCAGCGTGAAGGTGATGCGCGAGACAGTGGCTTTCGGCAAGCCCACGGCGGCCGCGATCTCGGCGTTGCCCAGCGGACGGTTACCGGCCGGAAAGACGCGCAGCACCGACAGGCCTCTCTGCAGGGCGGTCATGAAGCGGTAGTCCTTGGCCGGCGCCGCGTCCGGGCCGGGCGGGGACGGCGGTTCACGCTTTGCTAGAGACATCGAGCCAACCGATTGTCGAACAGGAGCAGACCGAGTTATATCAGCTTTGCGACAGGGGACTAAACGGCACGCGCGGTAGCGTGGTGCGGGACGTGGTCAGACCAGGGCGGTAACCGGCCGGAGTCGAGTCCGGGACCTGATGGATGGTTCGCCCTGGGGTTCATCCTTTGAGGCACCCTGGTCGAGGCCTTTTTTGGGCCCCCTATCCCTTGTTCGAGCTCGACGAGAACAAGACCGGATAGGGAACCAGGCAAAACCGGCGGCCTTCCTATAACCGATTGATTTTATGGTAAATTCTTCAGGATTCGAACCTGCGATCCACTCCACAAGCCTCTTGGAGAGGCTCGACAAGGAGATCAACCGCAGGATCAACGTCGTCGGCATCCTCCCAAACGAGGGCGCCATCACCCGCCTCTTCGGTGCCATCCTCACGGAACAGAACGACGAGTGGGCTCTGGCTCGACGATACATGTCCCTGGAAACCCTCGCCCAGATCGGCGATCCTCCGGCCGGGCCGCTCTCCGTCGCCGCCCAAGAAGCCGGAAACCTCAAACGGCTAAGACCGGCACCAAGCCGCTCTTACACCAAACCTTGGGACACGACCTCGGCCGAATGCGTCGGCTCACAAAAAGCGAGAGCACTGATATCTTCCCATGACCAAGGCCGGTTCGACGCGGATACGGCATCTTGCCGATCAGATTCTGGCCCACATCCGGTCGGGCGACTATCCACCCGGTTCACGACTGCGGCAGGAAGCCCTGGCCGAGGTGTTCGCCGTCAGCCGAACGCCGATCAGAGAGGCGCTGCGGATCCTGGAAATTCAGGGGTTCGTTCGGCATGTCCCGAACCAAGGGACAATCGTATGGGCCCCGGAGCCGCGTGAGATCCGCGAGGCTTACCAAGTGCGCGCCGAACTCGAGGGGCTCGCCGTCGAGCTTGCAACGGAGTGGATCTCCGATGCGGACATCGAAAAGCTGAAGGCTGCGAACGCCGATTTCATTCGCGTCGTTGAAGGTCCACCAGCGGGACATGAGATGGCTAAGGGGGCAAGCGAAGGTTCGCAGCCGAACTGGGTCGAGGCCAACGACGCTTTCCACGACGTCATCTTGAGGGCCAGCGGCAATCAAATCCTGCGTCGAATGATAACGGAGCTCTACGTCGGTCTCTTGCAGCCCGTCATGTTGGCGACGGTGTCCATCGAAGGCAGGCGGATGCGGGAAAACGTCGAGCAGCACAAAGCCATCGTCGCCGCGATCGAGCGCCACGACGCTGTCGAGGCGCGCCGACAGATGACGCACCACGTCAGGCGCTCCGGCGAACAGATGGTTCGGTGGCTCGAAAACAAAGACGCCGGAGGCTAGGAAAACCCCTAGTAGTCAAAGCGCTCCTGTTTGAGATCGGCGTGCTCATCCAGGTTGAATCGGCCGTCATAAATGGGGCCTTTGCCGGTCGTCGGCCCTTGATATTGGACAAACAGGATGTCGCCGCCGGTCTCCGTCTTCAGGTCCGCTTCGAAATGCGGGTCGGGATGAAAGACCATGGTGCCGGGACCATACAGCTTGCCCCCGATATCGAACTCTCCGGAAAGAATGTACCAAACCTGGGCGAAGTAGTGGCTGTGAAGGGGGTGCCCGCCTCCAGGTGCATAGCGCAGCACCCCAGCATTCGGCTCCGTCGGACGCTCGGGGCGAGGGTGGAA
>JAKSDN010001132.1 GCA_022360075.1 Kiloniellales bacterium
CCACGAAGAGATTGGCGGGGCGTGCGAAGATCTCGTGCGGCGAGGCGATCTGCTCGATCCGGCCGTCGCGCATGACCGCGATGCGGTCGGCCATGGTCAACGCCTCGAGCTGGTCGTGGGTGACGATCACGGTCGCCCGATTGAGCCCTTCCAGCACCTCCTTGATCTGGCCGCGCATGGTCTCTCGCAGCTGCACATCGAGGCGCGATAGCGGCTCGTCGAAGAGGAAGCAAACCGCATCGCGGATGATCGAGCGGCCGACCGCCGCGCGTTGCTTCTCGCCCTCGGCGATCTGGCCTGGCCGGCGATCGAGCACCGGCTCGAGCTGCAGAATCCTGACGATCTCGGTGACCCGGCGGTCGATCTCGGCGCGGCTCACCCGCTCGGCGTGGAGGGGGTACTCCAGGTTCTCGCGCACGGTCAGGCTCGGATAGAGCGCGTAGAACTGGAAGGTCATGGCGACGTTGCGCTCGCGCGCGGCGAGCTCGTTGACGCGCTGGCCGGCCAGGCGGATCTCGCCCTCGGTCGCGAACTCGAGGCCGGCGATCATGCGCAGCGTCGTCGTCTTGCCGCAGCCTGAGGGGCCGAGCAGGCAAACCACCTCGCCCGTATCGACCGACAGGTCCACGCGGTCGACCGCCGTCAGCGGGCCGAACTGCTTGGTAACCTGATGGAGCTCGATCTGAGACATGGGTTTAGCGCTTGATCGTGCCGAAGGTCACGCCGCGCAGAAGCTGGTGCTGCAGCGCTAAAGTGACGAAGAAGATCGGAATCAGGAACAGGCAGACGATGGCGGCGAGCAGGCCCCAGTCGACGCCGATCTCGCCGCCGATGGTGCGGGCCATGGCGACCGGCACGGTGCGGGTCTCGGTGCCGGTCAGCAGCAGCGCGAAGAGGAACTCGTTCCAGGTCAGCACCAGGGCGAAGACGACGGTGGCGGCCAGGCCGGCGGTGAGCTGGGGCAGGCAGATCTTCATGAAGACCCGCCACTCCGAGCTGCCGTCCATGCGCGCGGCATCCTCGACCTCGCGGTTCAAGTCGTCGAAGAAGCTTTTGATCATCCAGATCGAGAAGGGAAGGTTGAAGGCCGTGTAGAGCAGGATGATACCGAGATAGGTGCCCGACAGCCCGGTGATGCGGAACATCAGGAAGATCGGGATGATCACCACGATCGGCGGCAGCATACGCGTGGTCAGGATGATGAAGAGATAGGTGTCGTTGCCGCGCAGCGGATGGCGCGAGAAGCCGTAGGCGGCGAGCGTGCCGATGATCAGCGCCAGGATCACGCTGGTGCCGGCGATGAAAATCGAGTTGAAGAAGAACAGACCGAAGCCGGTGTCGAAGGCCTGCTCGCCGGTGACCGAGGCGCGCGCGAAGACCCGGGTGAAGTTGTCCAGGGTCGGCGCGAAGAAGAACTTGGCCGGCGTCGCCAGCGCGTCGGGCCGGGTCTTGAAGGCGGTCAGGATGATCCAGAGCACGGGAAAGAAATAGATCAGGCTGATCGCGCCCGCGAAGAGGCTCC
>JAKSDN010000613.1 GCA_022360075.1 Kiloniellales bacterium
CTTTCAGAAGCCAGGCTTGAGTACCTGCTATCTTGTCATTGCCGTCCGGGACCGGGCAATCCATCGAGTCGGGCGGACTGCCGTCTGCGGGCAGGCGCTTGCTATCAGCGCTTTCGGCTGGGGACATTCGGTGAGTTACGCTTCGCTAACCCACCCTACGACGTTGAAGGCGGACTAGGGAGCCCGGCCACAATCCGCGAGATAGCGCGCGAAGGCACAGGCGAGCGAGGTCACCGGCATGTCCTCGGGGACCAGAACGAAAAGCTCCTTCTTGAGCCTGGCGCCGGCGATCGGCAAAGCGCGGAGCAGGCCGGCGCTGACCTGATCGCGCACCGCGCTCTCCAGGACGATCGAGACACCCATGCCGGCCTGCACGGCCTGCTTGACGGCCTCCGTGCTGCCCAGGGACATCGAGACCTCGAGCCGCTCGGCTTCGGCACCGAAGGCTTGGCGCAGGAGCGTTGCCGTGCCGGATCCCGGCTCGCCGCCGATCATCGGCGTGGCGAGCAACTGGCGCTTCGGCACCGACCGTCGCTCGGCCCAGGGATGGCCCGGCGGCACGATGACGACGAGCGGCTCATGGCGCCAGGTCACGGCACTAAAACCCGCTCGGCCGTCCCACCATTCCATCAAGGCGACGTCGATCTCGCCGCGGTCGAGCTGCTCGGCGACCTGAGGGTTGGGTGCCAGGGTCAGGGTCGCACGGCCGACGGCGTCATGGCGGTCGAGAAAGGCCTTCAGCCGCGGCTGTAGCAGATAGGTGCCGATGTTGCTGCTCGCCCCGATGAGAAAGCGCTCCTGGGTCACGGCGGCCTGCGCGTGCGCCGCGGCCTTGATCAGCCGGCGCGCGTGCGGCAGGAAGCGCGCGCCGCGCGGGGTCGGCGTGCAGGCCGCATGGCTGCGGTTGACCAGCTGCGCGCCGAGCGCGATCTCGAGCTTCTTGATGTGCTGCGAGACGGTCGGCTGGGCGTAGTCGAGGCGGCGCGCGGCTTCCCGGAAGCCACCCTCGTCGACCACGGCCAGAAAGGTCTCGACGTGGGCCAGGTTCAGCATGCCGGCTGCTTCTCGAAGACACCGGCAGGCGCGTTGATCGCGCCCTTGGGCCGCGCGCCTCGGAGGCATTGGATGACGCTCTCGGCGGCCTCCAGGGCGATCTCCAGACGGATCGAGTCCACCGCAGAGCCGAGGTGGGGCGTGAGCACGGCCCTGTCCGACTTGAGCAGGCGGGGATCGATGGCGTCCGGGCGATCGCAGCGGGCCCAATCCTCCATCTCGAAGGTGTCGGCGGCATAGCCGGCCAGCGTGCCGGCGTCGAGGGCATCGGCCACGGCCGCTTCGTCGACCAGCGAGCCGCGCGCGGGGTTGATCAGAAAGCTGCCGGGCTTCGTCTGCGCCAGGAAGGCGCGGTCGACGAGATGCAGGCTATCTTGGGCGAGCGGCAGCGCGAGCACGATGAAGTCGCTGCGCGCCTGCAGTTCCGACAGAGCGACACGCTGCAAGCGCAGCTCGTCCTCCTGGTCCGGCGTCAGCCTTTCGCGGTCGAAGTAGAGCAGGTTGGCGCGGAAGCCGGTCAGGCGCCGGGCGATGGCCTTGCCGACCGCGCCGGCGCCGATCAGCCCCACGGTGCTGCCGTCGAGCGAACGGCCGTAGAAGCGTGGGCGCCAGCCAGCGAAGGCGCCGCCGCGCACGGCCGCGCTGCCCGGCCCGATGTTGCGCGCGAGCGCAATCATCATCCCGATCGTCAGCTCGGCCGTCGGCGCGGTCAGCAGGTCGGGGACGATGGTCAGCCAGACACCCCGGCGGCTGCAAGCTTCGACGTCGAAGTTGTCATAGCCCTTGAGCGCGCAGGCGACGATCCTCAGCCCCGGGCAGCCGGCCAGGAAGTCGTCGTCGATCTCCTCGGTCATGAAGGCGATGAGCGCATCGGCATCGGCGCAGCGGCGTTGCAGCTCGGACCGTTCGAGCGGCTCCTTGGTCTGATTGGCGGTCACGCTGTGGTCGGCCGAAAGCCGATCGATGACCTCCCCATGGACCCAATTGGCGATGACGACCTTCGGTCGAACGGCTCCTGCGGTCTGGACTTCGCCGCTCCGAGTGGTCTCGAGCCAGTCGAGAGTCATGGCCAATTCCGCCTTCTCGGTGTCATTGCCGGACTTGATCCTGAAATCCAGGGGTCGCTCGACCCTGGCACCGCTCTGGATCACCGGGTCGGGCCCGGTGATGACAAAGGAGAAGGGGCGGACGTATCCGATTTCCGTTCATCACGGTGAGCTGGATCACTGCCACTGATAGAAATTTTGTATCATGAGTCAAATTCAATTCGAAAGTCCGATCGTTACTGGATTGCTTCGCCCCGCTCGCGATGACGAGCCGGCCAGTACGCGCCACCTCACGTCAGGCTCTTCCGGCAAGCCGCGCCGATCGTGTCGACGATCGTCACCATGATCAGGATCGCGATCAGGATCGCCGAAACCTCGGTGTAGTTGAGGATCCGCAAGGAGGACACGAGCTCGAGCCCGATGCCGCCGGCGCCGACCATGCCCATCACCGTCGAGGCGCGGAAGTTGTACTCCCAGCGATAGACCGTGAC
>JAKSDN010001077.1 GCA_022360075.1 Kiloniellales bacterium
CCGCGGTCGTAGAAGGTGAGAACCGAGACCTCGAACTCGCGCGGGTCGAGGGCCTTGGCCAGGGCGACGAGCTGGCGCTCCGCCCCGCCGGTCTCGAGCGCGCGGATCAGGTAGGCGACCCGGATCATGGCCGCGCTGTCTCGCCCCGGCCGGCCGCCCAGACAAGCCTTGACGCGCTCGCGGGATCATTCGATACGGTGCTGGCCAATCGTCGGCCGGGCCGGACCGACGGCGGACGGCGTTGTTGAAGGATGATCAAAGGTTTATGTGCGGCCTTGCGGCACTCTTCGAAGCGGAGCGAGACTTCGCGCCCGAGCTGATCGAGGCGATCGAGCGGGATCTGTTCCACCGTGGCCCGGACTCCGGCGGCTCTTTCTGCGAGCCGGGCGTGTCCCTGGTCTTCCGCCGACTCGCGATTCTCGATCCCGAACCGCGTTCCGACCAGCCGATGCAGGATCCCAGCGGCCGCTACGTCATCGTCTTCAACGGCGAGATCTACAACTACCGGGCCCTGCGCGCCGAGCTGGTCCATGCCGGTGTGAACTTTCGCGGCGACGGCGACACCGAGGCGATCCTGCAGGGCTACATCACCTGGGGCGAGGGCCTGCTCGATCGCCTGGAGGGCATGTACGCCTTCGTGATCTGGGACCGCCAGGATCGGGTCGCGATCGCGGCGCGCGATCCCTTCGGCATCAAACCGCTCTATATGGCGCGCCGCGGCGGCCTCACTGCTTTCGCCAGCGAGATGCGCCCGCTGCGACGCCTGGTCGGCACCGAGCCCGACCCGGATGCCGTGGCCGAGCTGCTGCTGTTCCGCTTTGCCGCGGGACGGCACAGCAACCTCAAGGGCATCGAGCTGATCCCCGGCGGCAGCCTCGTGCGCTTCGAGCTCGCCAGCGGCCGCTACGCCGAGCGCCGCTTCTGCGACGTGCTCGGGACCCTCGAGCCCGATTCCTCGATGACCGAGGAGGGGGCGCTCGAGACGATCGAGGCCGCGCTGATCGAGTCGCTCGAGGCTCATCTGCAAAGCGACGTGGGCTATGCCGTTCAGCTTTCCGGCGGTGTCGACTCGAGCCTGATCACGGCGCTCGCCAGCGAGCGCTGCCCCGCCCGGCTTCGGACCTATGGCGTCAGCCTCGGCGACCTGCCCGAGGATGAGGGGCACTATCGGCGTCAGGTCGTTGATCGCTACCGGCCCGAGCATCACGAGATCGCGCTGACGGACCGCGACTTCGCCGATGCCATGCCGCGCGCGGCGGCGCACATGGAAGGCCCGGTGCCGCACTTCGGCTGCGTCATGCTGATGCTGCTGTGCGACCGGATTCGCGAGACCGACAAGGTCGTGCTGACCGGCGAGGGGGCCGACGAGTTCTTCGGCGGTTACAGCCGCTACGGCGACTGGCGCCGGCTGCACAAGTTCGGCCGCATCGCCGACCTGGTGCCATCCTTTCTCTGGCCGCTGCTGCGGCGCTACAGCGGGGTCCGGCGCTTCGCCGGGCGCGACGCCGCCATCGACTCGCAGGTCTACTTCGACGTGCTCACCCTGCGGGAGATCTTCCCGGACATCCTGCCCAAACCGGGCGCGCGGGAGGCGGCGGCCGGCCGCTTCAGCGATTTCCGCGACCGCATGATCGCCGCCGACCAAGTTTCCTACCTGCCGTCGCTTCTGATGCGCCAGGACAAGATGGCGATGGCGGCCTCGGTCGAGGCGCGCGTGCCCTTCACCCATCTGCCCTTGGCCCGAGTGGCGAACCGGATCCCGCGTCACCTGCGCATACCCGGCGGGACCACCAAGCCTCTGCTCAAGCAGGTCGCCAAGAAGTGGCTGCCGGCCGACTTGGTCGAGCGCCGCAAGGTCGGGCTCGTCCTGCCGCTGGCGGACTGGCTGGAGAGCCCCGAGGGCCTGGGCCGCTATCTCGACTACATGGCCGCGCCCGACAGCGGCCTCGGCGGCTTCACCGAGCCCAAGCGCCTGCGCGGACTTGTCGAGGCTTTCCGCCAGGGGCAGCGGGATTCGCGGGGTGTGCCACTGCTCGGCCACCTGCTGACCATCGAGGCCTGGCTGCGTTCCTTGGACGGCAAAGGCGAGTTCGCCGAAGCGGCCTGAGGCGCGTTTCTTTAAGAGCTGCGCTCGCCCCGCTTCTTGCGCGTGATCGCCGTGGGCGAGGTCGGGGCTGGGTTGAGCAGCTCCATAACGCGGTACTGCTCGGTCCGGGAGAGTTGCTCGTAGCGCGGCCGCCAACTCTCCGGCAGATGCTCCGGGCGGAAGCGGCCGACCGAGATCATGTCGATCGGCTCCAGGCCCGCCGAATCGATGAGAGCGCAGAACTCGCGCATGTTGTAAGTGCGATCGTTCGGATTGGCGAACTGATCGAGCCAGCGGTTCGAGTAGGTCGGCTTGACCATCTCGTCGTACCAGGTGTGCACGTCGTCCGCCCGGTCCCGGCGCCTGGCCCGCTCGACCGCCTTCACCAGGGGCAGCAGCAAGTCGCGCGCCGAGGTGCGATAGAGCCGCTTGAGCCAGCCGCCGCGGAGGAGACGGTTCCGGTGCGCGCAGAAGGACTCGAAGAGGGCGAAGCGCTTCTCGAAGTCATCTTCGCCGCCCCGCATGATGTCCAGCAGCTCGCAGATTTGCAGGCGCCGGCGGTGGTATTCCTCGCCGTAGGCGTGGACGAAGAGAACGCCGTCGTCGGCGAGCCGGTCGGCGAGATTCTTGAGGCCGGTCTCGGGCGACTCGACGTGATGGATGACGCCGACGCAATTGATGTAGTCGAAGCGAAAGTCGAAAGGCAGCGGCTGCATCATGTCGTGCTGGCGGAAATCGACGGCGACACCATGCTGCTCGGCGAGCTGGCGCGCCGTGGCGATCGAATTGTCGGAGAGATCGATGGCCCAATACTGGTGCTGGGGCAGGCTGGTCGCGATCCCCATCATGATGTGGCCGGTGCCGCAGCCCGCTTCCAGATAGCGCCCGGGCGCCGAGCAGTGCTTGCGGTACCACTCGATATGGCGCCGTTTGATCGGCTCCCCGTAGGAAGGATAGGGGTGCTTGCGATAGAACGCGCGAACGGCCTCGGTCTTGGCGGTCATGCCGCTCTTACTCCGGTGCGATGGGCATGGGCTTTGGTGCGCCGAGAGGCGGCCTAAAGTGCGGTCCTAAGCGGCTCGGCCGGTGGCGCCGCAGCACCGCTGTCTCGCGACGCGGGGCTCAGGAAACGCTCCATGGTCAGCAGGACGTTCAGGCAGACGGCATGGTCGTGCCGGCCGGCGTCGTGCTCCTCGATCAGTCGGGCGAGCGTGTCCATGTCGAGAAAGCCCAGGTCGGCCAGCCGTTCCGAGTTGGCGAGCCCCTCGATCCGTCGCAGGACGCTTCGGTTCGCCGCGAGCGCGGCCTTGGGGCTGGGCCAGGAGCGCTCCTGCCAGCCGGGGCTTTGCGGATAGGGCGTCCCGAAGAGCCGGTTGGCCGCCATCCTTAGCGCCTTGATCGCGGTCTGCCGGCGCAGGCTGTGGGCGGCGGTCACGTTGGTGTTGGCGTTGCGCACGGCCATGACCGCTGGGCTCAGGCGGCTAATCGCGTCCTGGTAGGCCGTGCCATTGCGCTTCTGCTCCGCGGTCATCGCTATCGCCAGGTCGAACAGCCGGTTCTCCAGCGCCGGCGCGCGGCAGTCCGCGAAGGTCCGGATCGAGGCCATCATCGGGAAGGAGTAGTGCCGCGAGAGATTGTGCAGATGCATGTATTCCCAGAGGTCGTAATCCGCCGCGCCAAGGGCCCGCCCTCGCTCCACGATCTGCTCGACCGCCGCTCGCAGATGCTCTTCGAGACGCGCACGGGCCGGAGGCTTGACCAGCGTGAAGGGATCGCTCGTCTTCAGCCGGTAGGACACACCGGCGATGAAGTCGCCCGCGATATCGCGTGAGAGCGGCCGCAGCCGATGGTGCAGGGCAGGGCGTCCGAACAGTCGGGCCGGTTCCTTGGGCAGGTAGAGCCCGCCGAAGAAGATATCCAGGCCGAGACCGATCAGCATCGTATCGGCGATCGACCGGAGCGCCGCTCCGTAGCCCAGGAAATGCGCCTCCGTGTAAAGCTGCATGCCGCCAGTCAGGAAGACCGCGTCGTCGACGACCGCGTCGTAGAGGTCGGGCGGCCTCGGCACGAAGTGGTGCGCCGCGCCCGCCGCGGCCGCGACCTCGGCGGCGACGGCGACCTCGTTGTTCGGCCTGAGCGCGGTGGTCACGCAGGGCAGCGCGTTCGCTGCCGCCGCGAGGATCGCGCGCGAATCCAAGCCGCCGCTGAGCAGGAGCCCGCAACGCGAGCCGTCCGACGTGGCCATCGCCGTTGCCTCGCGCAGCCCCTCGGCCAGGTCGCGCACCAAAGCGGTGCCGCCGGCGTGCTTTCGGCTGAAATCGGGCGACCAGTACTTCTCGAGCTTTGGGCCAGGGTCCTGCGGTGAGACGGTGAGCGTTGCGGCGGAGGTCAGATAGGCGATGCCGCGATCGAAGCTGCGCTCGCCCAGGAGCCGCCTGAAGTAGAGAAACTCGAAGACCGCCTCGGGCTCGAGCTTCGCCCGGCCTTGGGCCTGCCGCTCGTCGAAGAGCGGCTTGGGCGAGAGCGCGGCGGACAGGCGCCCTTCTTCCTGCGCGTAGTAGAGCGCGAGCGAGGCGAAACGGTCGTTGCCGATCGTCAGCGCGCCGCTCGCCGGATCGTAGATCACCACCAGGAACGAGCCGTTCAGGTCGCGCAGGAAGTCTTGCGGGTTGCCGGCCTTCTCGAAGCGCCGTAACACGGCCTCGTCGTCGCGCTTGCCCTCGGCGATCGGATTGCCGAGCAGCGCGAGCAGCCTGTCGCTGGTGCGCAGCAGGCGTAGCGCCGGATGCAGGTTCTCGCTCGACAGGCGCAGACGCCGATCGGCGAAAGCCGCCTCGGAACAGGGCTCGAGCCGCGCTTCGGCGTCGTAGTCGATCCGGAAGGAAAAGCGGTTCATTCCGCCACCGCGGGCTCGGGCCGCTCGCCGACCTTCAGGATCGCGGCGAAACGCTCGACGAAGAGGCGGGCGGCTTCCTCTCCGTCGAGATGCCGGCGATAGGCCGTCTGGGCGGCCTGCGCCATCGCGACGCGGCGGGCGTCGTTCGCGGAAAGCACCTCGATCTTCTCTTCCAGATCGCTCAGGTCCCAGCGGTGCGTGGCGATGGTCTCGCCATCGCGGAAGAGATCCGGCCAGGTCTCCATGTGCGACATGTCGGGTTTCAACGCCAGCGCGCCGGCAACGAAGATCTCGAAGTCGCGCAGCGTGATCTCGCCGAGCCCGAAGGGCGAGATGACGATCCGCGACTCGGCGAGCTCGCGCAGGTAGGCCCGGCGGCCCAGCTTGTCGGTCGAAAGGCGTGCGGCCAGCCGCTCGCGGATGGCGCGCCGCTGCCAGGCGACGCTGTGGCGCGCGTAGCCGGTGCCGATCCGACAGGTAAAGCCGCGCCGTCTGGGCCGCTCGGCCGGAACCCAGCGCTGTGAGGTTTTGAGCAAGGCCGGCACGGCCAGGTGGCGGAAGGCCGCCATGCGTAGCGGCCCGAACAAGGCGTAGTCGGCCAGGCCGGAGTTCCAGCCCACATTCAGCTTTGCGAGCAACGCTGGAGAGGCAATCGGCTCCGAGCGCTCGTCCTGGTCGTCTGTGACGCCGTTGTGCCGGTGGTAGTAATCGGCATAGGGACGATAGCCGTAGAGTGGGCCCAGATAGCGCGTCCGGTCGCGCAGGAGCTGGTTCTTGAAGTAGGCCGTGACCATCGGCAGGGCCCGGGCGTGATCCCAGCCGCTGCTGTCGGTGATGTCGAAGTAGAACAGCTTCGGCGCCGCCTCGGCCAGCACCGCGATGCGCTCGAGCACGGCGTCGCTTTCCGTCACCCAGCGCGGGCTGTAGAACTTGCTGTCCAGGATCAGGACATCGCAATCGCTGACGGCCGCGCGATCGCTGTCGTCCGTGAACAAGGTGATCTCGATGCCGCAGTCCGCCAGCGCCCGGCGATGCACGATCAGGGGAAAGAGGAACGCGCAGCCATTGGGCGAGGTGAAGCCGGCGGTCAGGACGTGGGCGCGGGTCAGGGTGAGAAGTCTCCTAAGGGAGCGCATGGCGAGGCGACGCCGTGTCGCGGCCTGACTTCGAGCCGCGTTGGCGCCGACGGGCCGAAGCGATCCTGGAGCGGCACTATCGTCCCAAGCTGCTGCGCCTGCTCGATCGCAGGCCCTTCGACTCGCCGATCGTCACCGAGACGGGGCGCTGGGCGGCGAGCCCCGGTCAGCGCTGGAGCGACGGCTTCTGGCCGGGCATCTTCTGGCTCAGCTGGCGGACGACGGGCGATAAGCGCCTGCGCGCCGCCGCTGAGTCCTGTCTCGAGGAACTCGCGCCGCGCAGGGACCAGGCCGACGCCAACTACGACCTCGGCTTCCAGTATTTCTACAGCTTCGCGCTCGGCTGTCGCCTGACCGGTGACCCGACCTATCGGGATACCGCCTTGGCCGCGGCGCGCCATCTCTGCGACTTCGAGACCGGACCGGCCGGCGTCATCACCATCACCTATCCCGAGCGCATCGCGCGCTTCGGCGGGCCCAGGGTCAGCACCAAGATCGATGTCATGATGAACCTGGCCCTGCTGTGGTGGGCCCATGAGGAGACCGGCGAATCCGTGTTCTACGAAGTGGCGCGCCGTCATGCCGAGCGATCGCTCGAGACCTTGCTGCGCGACGACGGCTCGGCCTGGGAGCTCGCCGACTTCGATCCGCGAAGCGGCGCCTTGCTGATGCACGACACACCCCAGGTCGGCGCGCGTGGCGGCTGCTGGACGCGGGCCCAGGCCTGGGCGATCCATGGCTTCGTCCTGGCCTACAGCCAAACCGGCGAGGCCGCGTTCCAGGACGCGGCCTCGCG
>JAKSDN010000058.1 GCA_022360075.1 Kiloniellales bacterium
GTTCCACAAGCGGGGGCGCGCAGACTAGGCGCGCGCGCTGCGCCGAAGGGGTGAAAAAATGTCGTCTCCGGCTTGAGTTAAATTCGCCGCGGCCGGTCTCGAAAACGTTTGTCGAAGCGTTGCTTGACGTTAGGGTAGCGGTGAAGAAAACCGCGTGAATTACGCCGTTCAACGCCCCGTGAGGGCGTCGAGGTGTCTTCGCGGCGCGGCTACGCGGGAGGAGAACCAGCATGAAATTCGAGGGCATATACCCTCCGGTGATCACGCCGCACCGCGAGGATGGCTCGATCGACCGGGAGGGTTTCGCGGTCGTGATCGAGCACCTGATCGCAGCCGGCGTTCATGGCCTGGTCGTCGGCGGGACCACGGGTGAGTACTACGCGCAGACGAAGGAAGAGCGCGTAGCCCTGATCAAGCTCGCCAAGGAGATCGCCAAGGGCCGGCTGCCCCTGATCGTCGGCGCCGCGGCGATCCGGACCGAGGACTGCATCGACTACGCCTTGGCGGCCAAGGAGCACGGCGCCGACGCGATCCTGGTCAACGCGCCCTACTACGCGGTACCGACCCAACTGGAGCTGGCCAGCCACGCGCTCGCCATCGACCGGGCCGTCGACCTGCCGATCCTGCTCTACAACTACCCGGGGCGCACCGGCACTATGATGGAGGCGGAGTTCTTCGACCGGGTCGGCCAGAGCCCGAATTTCGCCGCGATCAAGGAATCGAGCGGCGACATCAATCAGCTTCACATGCTCGCGCGCGACTATCCGCAGATCACGCTGCTCTGCGGCATGGACGACCAGGCGCTCGAGTTCTTCGCGTGGGGTGCGCGGGGCTGGGTCTGCGGGGCGGGGAACTGCTTGCCCAAGGAGCACCTGGCGCTCTATCAGGACTGCGTCATCGAGAACGACTTCACTAAAGGCCGCCGCCTCATGTCGGCTCTGCTGCCCCTGATGCGCGTGCTCGAGCAGGGCGGCAAGTTCGTCCAGAGCAGCAAGTACGGCTGCGAGCTCGCGGGCCTGCCCGCGGGGCCGGTGCGCAAGCCCCTGAAGGGCCTGACCAAAGAGCAGAAGCGTGAACTCGAGGTCGTCATCCGCACGCTGCGCCGGACCGTCGAGCAGATCTGCAACGGCGA
>JAKSDN010000436.1 GCA_022360075.1 Kiloniellales bacterium
AAGGCTTAAAGTTATATCTTATAGACAACTAGCAGGAATTGCGCCTCTTCACGAGGCGGATAGTCCGGCGATCCGGCGTGTCCCGCGCGTTCGCCGCTGGAGACAGGCCTTGAGCGCTACCTACGACTTCCCCGCCATCGACACCGTGGTCAATCCTCAGACCGCCGACATCCTGAAGCTTCGCAGCTTCGAGCCGACCTTCCAGATGGAGAAGTTCGGCCGCGACCAGAAGGCACTCCAGGGCTGGACCCTTGAGGAGATGCTCGCCCTGATGGACGACGCCGGGGTTGAGCGCGCTTTCCTCGTCGCCTGCAAGGTCGGGCAGATGGGCTTGCCGGGGAGCTGGCAGCTTCCCTACGAGATCGTGGCCGACGCGATCCAAGCGCATCCGGACCGCTTCTACGGGCTCGCGGGCGTGGACCCGACCGAAGGCATGCACGGCGTACGCGAACTGGAGCGGGCGGTGCGTGACTACGGCTTCATCGGGGCACATGGCTATCCGCATTGGTTCGAGCTCGCCCCAGATCATGCGAAATGGTATCCGCTCTATGCCAAATGCGTGGAACTGGACATTCCGATCCAGCTCCAGGTCGGGCAATCGCTCGTCTACTACGAAAAGCGCCCGCTGCGCAGCGTGGGGAGGCCGATCACCCTAGACAGTGTCGCCTGCGACTTCCCCGAACTGAAGCTCATCGGCATCCATGTGGGCATCCCCTGGACCGATGAGATGATCGCCATGGCCTGGAAGCACCGCAATGTCTATATCATCTCGGACGCCCATGCGCCGCGCTACTGGCCGGCGAGCTTCGTCAATTACATCGACACCTATGGGCGTCACAAGGTGATGTTCGGCACCGATTTTCCGGTGCTGGGTTTCGAGCGCGTTCGCCGCGAGGTCGAGGAGCTAGGCCTGCGGGAAGAATCGAAGCGGCTGTTCCTACGCGACAACACGATCGGCATTTACAAGCTGGATCTGCCGCTCAGCACGGAGCTCTAGCGGTGATGTGGCCGAACGCGGGCTTGGCATGAGGGTGGGCGGCTGATAAGCATGCAAGATCTCGCAAGACTTGGCCGTGCTTATCCCCGCCTTGGTTGCGTGTGGTCGGAGAAGCCGTGCCGCCGCGTGGCGAGGGAACGACGCCCATGAGCACGCAACAAGGCGATGCGCCCCGGTTCGACGGGTTATCTCCCCTACCGCTCTACCACAAGATCTACATGGTGCTGCGCGAGCGGCTGGAAGAAGGTGCGTTCCCGGCCGACGTGCCGATGCCCTCCGAACACGATCTTGCCGCCGAGTTCGGCGTGTCGCGGATAACCATCCGGCGGGCGCTGGAGCGACTGACCGAGAAGGGGATGATCGCGCGCCACCGCGGGCGCGGTACCTTCCCGATTGCGCCCCCTGTCTCGCGGCCCTTGCGGACCGATATCAGCGGACTGATGGAAAGCCTGCAGGTGATGGGGCGCAACACCAGCGTGCAACTGCTGGAATTCGGCTATGTCCATGCATCCGCCGAGATCGCCGCGGCACTCGAGATCACGCCTGGTGCGGAGGTGCAGAAGGCGGTTCGGGTGCGCCGCCATGACGGCCGCCCGGTCTCCTACCTGACCACGCATGTGCTGGCCGAAGTGGGGCGGCGCTTCGGCCCGTCCGACTTGGAGACAACGCCGCTTCTGTCGCTGCTCGCGAAATCAGGCATCGAGGTCACCGCTGCCGATCAGACTATCACCGCCTGCATGGCCGATGCCGCCGCTGCCACGCAGCTCGAGGTCGAGATCGGCGCGCCGCTTCTGGTTGTGGTGCGTGTCATCCGCGACCAGTCGGATCGCCCTGTTGAGCATATCCGCGCGCTTTACCGCCCCGATCTCTACGAGTTCCAGATGTCCATGTCGCGCAAGGCCGGTAGCGGAAAGATGCGCCTGGAAACCGGTCAAGCCTGATCGAGCCATTCTGAGAGGGCGGCTGCCGTCGCCTCGGCGCGATCCGGTGTGGCATTGCCCGGGATCACAAGACGCTGTGCATCGGGCATCAACGCCATGACAGCGTCGAGATACTCCAGCAGCATGTCGTCCTCGGCGCAGGCGACCAGCGTGCGCACGCTCACCAGCGGCAGGCGCGCGCGCTTGTCGTAGGTGAAGGCCGCCCGATAGGAGTGATGGTAGCTGCGCACCGCCTTGAGCACCTCGACCACCTTCTCGTGCAGAACCTCCGGGGCGGGTAGACCCACCTTGCGCAGATGCGCCGCGTCGCGCCTGAACCAGGGCCAGAACAAGGCGTTGTCGCGCACAAAATGCCAGGCCCAGTTGAGTTGGCTGCCGGTCTGGTCCACTGTCACCTCAGGTGCATAGTGGGCTAGCATGTCGGCCTGCTCGTCCGTGGCGTAGACGGCCATGCCGTCGAGGATCAGCGCTCGCACCATACCCGGCATTCCGATCGCCAACTCGACGGCGATGTTGCCGCCCGTGTGGCTCCCATAGGCGTCGAAAACATCCACGCCTATTGCGTCCAGCATGCGGCGATGGGCATCGGCGAAGTAGCGGATATCCGGTGCGTCCCCTGGCGCGGGCGGGCAGGAATCGCCATTGCCCAGCGTGTCGGGTGCGATCACGTGCCGGGATCGGCCCAGCCGTTGCATCAGCGGTTGCAGGATCCACGACGAGGTGGGCGAGGGATGGAACATCACCAAGGGCCGCCCGCCATGATGGGCACCGGCCTCACGGTAATGCACCTGGCCTTCCGCGATGCGCACGAAACCCCGGTCGATCTCGGCCAATTCCTCGGTCATGGGTGCGGACTCACAGACCCAACTCGCGGGCGATGATGTTGCGCTGAATCTCGTTGCTGCCTTCGCCGAAGCTGTACAAACGAGCATCGCGCCACAGCCGCTGCATTTCGCTTTCGATGATATAGCCGGCGCTGGCCAGCGTTTGCATTCCATGCTGGGTGACGTACTGCAGGGCCTCGGTGGCAATCACCTTGGCCTGGGCGGCGTGGCGGCGGGCCGGCAGGCCCTCGCGGATCAGCCAGGCGAGATGCCAGGAGGTCAGGCGCGACTGGTCCACCCGCATCTGCATATCCGCCAGACGATGCTGGATCACCTGAAACTTGCCGATGGGCCGGCCGAATTGCTCGCGTTCGGTGACATGGGCCAGCGTCAGGTCGACCGCACGCTGCGCTGCGCCGGTGACCGCGGCCGCCATTCCCGCACGCGCGTAGTGCAGGGTGGACATCAGATGCACAAAGCCCTTGCCTTCTTCGCCCATGAGCGCCTCGGCGGGTACCTCAGCACCGTCGAAGGCGATCTCGTAGCTGGGCAACGCATTGTTGCCGACCTTGGGCAGCTGGGAGAAGCTCACGCCCGCGGTGTCCTTCGGGACAAGCAGGATCGACAGGCCCTCGTGGCCGGACCCGCTCTCACCGGTCCGCACGACGGTGACGATGAAATCGGCCTCGGCGGCGTCACTGATCCAGGACTTGCGCCCGGTGATTACCCAGGTATCGCCCGCGCGGCGTGCCCGCGTCGCGACAGCGGCCGCATCGCTGCCCGCCTGCGGTTCGGTCAGCCCCAGGGCGAACAACAGCCCCTCGCCGATCAGGCGTGGCATCAGTGCAGCCTTTTGCGCCTCGGTGCCGTATGTCATCAGCGACATGCCGCCGAAGCCTACTGCCCGGTTGAACAGCGACGCCGCCATCCAGCCCTTGCGGCCCATCGTCTCCTGCACCAGCGCCACGGTGTCCCAGCCGCTGCCGAGTCCGCCCTGTGCCTGCGGGAAGGGTAGGGCCAAAAGCCCGTCGTCGGCCATCACCTTCAGCAGATGGTAGGGCGGATCGTGCTGAGCGTCGCGGCGCGCCTGCTCCTCGGGGGGCAGATGACGCTCTAGAAAGCGCTCCACGCTGTTCACGATCTGCCGTTGCTCCTCGGTGAGCGAAAAGTCCATCAGGTTACCTTTTCTTGTGGGGTCAGAGCGTCGGCGCGGCCCAGCAGTGTGCGGACGCTGACGGTGAAGACGAGGCTGATTGCAAAGAGACCAGCCAGCCAGATCCCCGGCTGACGGACATGCAGCAGGTTCTGTCCCATCACCTCGACCGCCACGGCGCAGAGCGCCATGAGCGCCCAGAGCGGCCAGGCCAGTTCCTCGGGGATCGGCCGGGTCTCAGCGTCGGCCACCTCATCGCTGGTCAGGTTGCGCAGATCGAGCCCGGCCGCCTTAGGTCGTTCCTCCAGCCCCTCCTCGGCCTTGGCCTTGCTGAGCCGCGCCGCCGCCAGCCGTCCGAATAGACCCGGGGACGCCGCCTGTCTCTCGTCTTCAAGCCGCACTGCCGGGACGCCCGAGCCGATGCCGCGCCAGTTCAGCGCTGCCACGGCCAGTACCAGCCCCAGCCCGGCCAGGTCGGCCACCCCCTGCGGAGCAACCATCATCAGCCCGCCCGCCAAGAGCACCGCGCGCCAAACCGCTCCCATTGGCCCAAAGAGGAAACCCACGAAGGCCGCCGAGATCGCCACCAGTCCGATGGAGGCCGACCCGGCGGCGAGCGCGGTTTCCCACAGCGATCCCTCCAGCACCAGGGCAGGCTGGTAGATGAACATCACTGGTATCAGAAAGGCCGCGATGCCCAGCTTGGCGGCGTCAACGCCTGTGCGCATCGGATCAGCTTGGGCTATGGGGGCTGCGGCGAAGGCCGCCAATGCGATGGGCGGCGTGATGTTGGATACCACGCCGAAATAGAGGGCGAACATGTGGGCGGCCATCGCCGGCACGCCCGCGGCCTGCAGGATCGGGATCACCGTGGCGACCATGGTGATGTAGACTGCCGAGGCCGTCATCCCCATGCCCATGATCAGCGCCATGGCGCCGGAGATGAGAATCAGCAGCCATAGTTGCCCTTCGGCCGCCGCCATCGCTGCCTGCGACAGCTTGAAACTCAGCCCAGTGGCGAAGATCGCGCCGATGATGATACCCGCGCACGCCGCTGTCGCCGACAGCCCGACGGTGGAGCGTGCTGCAGTCTCGGCAGCCAGCAGCATCTTTGGCGCAGTGGGCCATGTGGGTCGGCGCAGAAAGCCGATCAGGAAGGTCCCGATGATCGCAACCACCGCCACGAAGATGATCGAATAGCCCGCCAGCAGTGTGCCAAGGATCAGGGCAATCGGGATCAGCAGGTAGCCCTGCCGCTTCAGCACCGGCCAGGCGCGGGGCAGGGCAGCCCTTGGAATGGTGCGCAGCCCCGAGCGGCGCGCCTCTAGATGGACGGCCACGAAGATCCCCAGGAAGTAGAGCAGCGCCGGCACCAGCGCCGCGAGTGCCACCTCCAAATAGGGCCGGCCCATGAACTCCGCCATGATGAAGGCGATGGCTCCCATGACCGGAGGCATGATCATGCCCCCGGTGGAGGCGGCCGATTCCACCCCGCCCGAGAAGCTGCCGCGATAGCCGAGTTGCCGCATCAGCGGGATCGTGAAGGACCCGGTGGTCAGAACGTTGCCGATGGCGCTGCCCGAAAGACTACCCATGAAAGCCGACGAGACCACCGCGGCCTTCGCCGGCCCGCCAGTACGATGGCCGAAGAGCGCGAACGCCAGCCGCAAGAAGAAGGTGCCGACCCCGACCACGCTCAGAAGCTGGCCGAAGAAGATGAACAGGACAACGTATTGCGCCATCACCAGGACGGGGACGCCGAATACCCCGTCATCACCGACCAGAAGCGAGCGCAGCAGCCCGGTGAGGCTCGTCGGCGGGCCGTAAAACACGCCCGGGAAGTGGTCAGCGTTCAGGGCGTGGATGCAGAAAAACAGCGCCACGGCGATGATGATCAGCCCCACCGCCCGGCGCACCGCCTCGAAGAGCAGCGCTAGCGTCATCCAGGCAGCCACCATGTCTGTGGTGGACAGCCGGACCGTCCGCATTTCCCAGTTGTCGATGGTGGAGAGATAATACCAGGCAAGCCACAGCGCACAGAAAAACAGCGCCGTGTCCAGCACACGCGCCAAAGTTCTGCGCGTGCGTCCCGCTGCGTCGAGGGGGAAGACCACGAAGACCAGCGCCAGCGCCACCATCACGTGCAGCATTCGGTAGAGCATGCTGTCGGGCGCGCCGTAGAAGCCCGCATAGAGGTGGATCAGCACGAAGAAGACCGACAGCACCAGACCCACCCATCGGCGAGCACCTGAAAACGTATCGGCTTCAGAGGTCAGTCCAAGCGATCGAATGCCCAGCAAAGGACATCCTCCTGTCAGAGGCCGGGCGTGTCGCCGCCGCCGGGTGCCGGCGGCGGCGGTCGGCTTAGCGGGCGGTGATCCCCACTTCCTCGTAGTAACGCGCGGCACCCGGATGCACCTCGACCGGGTTGTCGTTCAGTGCGATCGCCGGATCGATCTCTTCGGCACCGGCGAACAGGCCATGGAACTCCTTGTAGTTTTCTACCAGCACCTTGGTGATTTCGTAGGCCAGCTCGTCGGAGACGTCGGAGGAGATCACGAGCTGGTTGACCATGTAGGGGATAAGCTGATCCTCCTCCTGGTTGGCATAGGTCCCCGCCGAGATGGTCTCGGCGCGCGTGCCGGGCAGGAGCTCGTTGTAGCGAGCCGCGGCCTCTTCGGTGAAGCCGAGCAAGTTGAAGCCCGGGTTATTCTCGATCTGGAGCATCAGGCTGTAGGGGGCGGGCCCTGCAAAGAAGCCCACATCCAGGCGGCCGTCCTGCATCGCCTGGGCAGTGTCGCCGTAGCCGATGCTCTCGATCACGCCACCGGCGGCGGTAATGTCGTCGAGGGTAACATCATGAGCCTGAAGCGCCGCCTCAATCATCGGGAAGAAGATCGAGGTGCGGTTGGCGCCCCACACGCGCTTGGGCCCGTCGGCGGCCTGCGAGAGCGAGGTGATCTCGGTACCTGCGGCGGCGATCGGCTGGAGGAAGGCACCGTAGAGCGTCATCAGGTGGCGCACTTTGGGCACCTGGACGCCCAGCGAGCCGCCATCCTCGCGCACGATCCCTGACAGGAAGCTGTAGGTCAGCAACATCTCGATCTCGCCATCCTGCAGACGCACGAAATTGGCCGAGGTACCGCCGGCGACGGTGGTTGCCTCGACGCCTTCGATATTCTCGTTGATCAGCTCTGCCATCTTCGCACCCACGATCGGATAGGTGCCGGCTAGGCCCGAGCCGATCCTGATAAAGGTATCCTGGGCGGCCGCGCCACCGGCTGAAAGCACGGTGGCCGTGATTGCGGCAACGCCTAGCAATCGGGCGAAGGGAAGGGGGGTCGTTCGGTTGGACATAGGGAGAGACCTCCTTGTTGTCGTGCCGCCGCCTTCGAGGACGGTCACTTTGCCAGTGCACGGGCGCCGGTCCGAGGGTGCGCGCCGCGCGAGACACATTGGCGGTGCAGGATTGCGCCGCCGACAGCGATTGCACTATTCTAATGTCTTAATGATATGTCAATTAGTCAGGGACGCGATTCGTGGCCACCACGCATCGCTGCGCCCGACCGTCGCCGCGCCGACAAGGAATGCAATGGATGACCTCGCCGCACGACCTGCAGAACCTCGCCGCCATTCTTGACATCCATGCGGCGACGCGAGGCACTCATCCGGCGATCGTGGAGGGTGAGACAAGCTGGAGCTATGCGGACCTGGCGCGGCGCGTGCGCTGTCAAGCAGTGGCGCTGGCGGCGCGCGGGGTAGGGAGTGGCGACCTGGTTGGCCTGGCAATGCGCGACTGCGCCGACCACGTGGCTGCGATGTTCGCGCTGGCGCGTCTGGGCGCGGTGCTGCTGCCAATGGACAGTCGCTGGGGCCCGGGCGAGACCACGCAGCTCGTCGCCCATTTCGAGCCTCGCCTGGTGATCCGCGAGGATGCGGCGGAGCTGGAGGGCTCGACCGTATTGGACAGCGCAAGATTCCTTGCAGAGGCCGATGCCGCAGACCCCGCCACCGCCCCCGCTCCGGTGCAGGAGGGCGACCCGCCCCTCTTGATCTCGCTGTCCTCAGGCACGACCGGGCGCCCCAAGGGTCCCGCCATCACACACCGGCAGATGCTGCACCGGTTCATCAATCAGACAATCAGCCTCAGCTTCGACTGGTACGACCGCTTCGTGGTGGCGACTCCGCTCTACTTCGGCGGCGGGCGAACCTTTGCGCTGTCCTATCTCTATCTCGGCGGGACGATCCTGCTCTTCCCACCTCCCTACAAACCCGAACAATTGGCCGCCGCGATGGCACGGTTCCGGCCGACGGCGCTCTTCCTAGTGCCGACGCTGCTGCGGCGGATGCTGACGCTCGACGACGCGGCGCTGGCCCCGTTTCAGGGGTTGCGGCTGCTGATCTCCAGCGGCGCACCGCTGTTCTCCCGGGAGCGCGAGGCGGTTTGTGCGCGGCTGACGCCGAACTACTTTGAATACTACGCCTCCACCGAAGGCGGCGGCATCACCGTGCTGGCGCCGTTGGAGCGTCCGGGCCACGAGACGACCGTGGGCCGGCCCGCCTTCCGTGTCGAATTGCAGGTCGTGGGCGAGGATCATCGTCCGCTCGCTCCGAACGAGGTGGGCCGCATCCGCTATCGCGGACCGGGCGTGGCCCAGGGCTTCTTCCGGGATCCCGAGGCCGACCGCGACAGTTTCCGCGATGGCTGGTTCTATCCGGGTGATCTTGGCGCGATAGATACTGACGGCTTTCTATCGCTGCGTGGCCGCTCCAAGGACATGATCATCCGCGGCGGTGCGAACATCTACCCGGTGGAGATCGAACAGACCATCGCCCAGGTCGCCGGGGTGCGCGACGTGGCAGTGGTAGGCTTGCCCGATGCCGAGATGGGCGAGGAGATCTGCGCTGTGATCGTGGCCGATGAAAGCGTCACCGATGCGGCCATCGCCGCCGCGTGCCGCGACCGCTTGGCCGCCTACAAGGTGCCGCGCCGTATCCACTTCACCGACGAACTCCCCCGCAACTCTGCCGGTAAGGTGCTCAAGCCGCGACTGGTGGAGGCGCTTGCGTGAATGCGGGCAGCCGGATCGATTGCCCGGTCGCCGCGGCACTCTCGATCACTCCGCTCCGAGTAGCAGAAATCGGTGGGCTCGCCATGATCCAGGGTGACCACGTCTCTGGGACAGGTGACGAGGCTACCGGCGATCGCGTTTGGCCGATAGATCAGGGCTTCGGCAAGCACGGCCACGCGTTTGTGGATCTTAGCCAAGATCCAGGGATCATCCTTCGGAACACCTGAAATCGTCGAGGGTGTCGAGGCCGATAGGATCGTGATCCAGCGCGTTTTGCACTACGATTTGGACGTCAAACGCCACGTCGAATCGCGTGATTAAGATCTTGTGACGCCCCGCTCCGAGAATCCCATCAGAACTTTGAGACGGATGAGGCGGTCAGGAAGCTGTCGGAGCCCAAGCCCGGGCGGCAACGAGCAGTTGCCAAAGTCCCTGCAACTCTGCAAGTTCCGCCATTGAAGCAGCTCAACGGACCCCGTCGAACCTTCCGCCCGGTCTCGCGCCCCTATGCCGGACAGTGCCCTTTCTCTCGAGACTTCGAGCGTCGAGATCCTGAAGCTCAGCGAGCGGGCCGCGCCGCGGGTGAGCCTGGTGCTGGTCGACTGGAGCGTGCGCGAGAGCTTTCACATCATCGACTACTTGCGCCGTCAGAGCGCGCCGCGCGAAGCCTTCGAGATCATCATCGTCGAGTACTACGACCACCGCTCGCCGGCGCTCGAAGCTTATGCCGAGGAGGTCGATAGCTGGATCCTGCTGCGCGCGCCAGCCTCGGCGCTCTATCACAAGCACCTGATGTACAACGCCGGAATCCTCGCGGCACGGGGCGAGATCGTGATGATCGGTGATTCCGACGCCATGGTGCAGGAGAGCTTCATCGGTGCCATCTGCCAGGCCTTCGACGAGAACCCGGACATCGTTCTGCACATCGACCAGTTCCGCAACAACCGGCGCGATCTCTATCCCTTCAACAAGCCTACCTTCGCGGAGATCCTGGGCGAGGGCTGCGTCAACAACGCCGACGGCCAGACCGCCGGCCTGCGCGACCGCTCGGACCCCTTGCACACGCGCAACTACGGCGCCTGCATGGCGGCCCGGCGCGAGCGCCTGATCGAGATCGGCGGCGCCGACGAGCACGTCGATTTCTGCGGCCACATCTGCGGGCCCTACGATCTGACCTTCCGCCTGATCAACGCGGGGCTGAGCGAGGTCTGGCACCGGAGCGAGTTCACCTACCATAGCTGGCATCCCGGCGCGGCCGGGGTCGACAACTACCAGGGCCCGCACGACGGCAAGCAGATGTCGACGACCTCGCTCGAGGCCCTCACGGCGGGCCGGACCCGTCCGCTGGTCGAGAACCCCGGCATTCGCGCGCTGCGGCAGGGCGAGGCGCTTGGCCCGAAGGCGCTTCTCGAGCGCGCTGTCCCGCAAGCGAACTTCGCGCTCTGGGCCGAAGATGGGATCAAGGCGGCGGCGGCCAAGCCGGAATGGCGGATGGCCCGCTACGGCACGGCGCCGGCCAAGTATCGCGGCTATCGCATCGAGCAGCCCGTGTCCGGCAAGGGCTGGGGGGCGCAGGCGCTCTGCAATCCCGCCGACAGCATCGAGGCCGAGACGCTGCCGGGTCTGCTGCGCGCCATCGACCGGCGGAGCTCGACGCGCATGACGCTTCTGGGTCTCTTCGGCGCCTTCTACCTCGCCTGGGACCGGGTGCGCGAGAAGCTGATCAAAGAAGTCATGGAACGCTTGCGGAGGGCGCCATGAGCCTGGGTCCGACAGGCCTGTTCGCACGCTGGGCCTACCGCCTGGATTTCCTCAAGCGCGAGATCGAGGCGCGCGCGCGTCAGTTGAGAATGGTCACGGATTCCCTGGCGCGGCTGCCGGAAGCCGATCCCGCCATGAAACCCACCGTGTTGATCGATGGCGAGGCGGAGGCGGCCTTTCTGGCCCGTGCCATGCGGTTCGGTCTTTTGCCCAAGCTCGACCTGCGGCGCTTGCAGACGGCCGACGATATCGAGGCTTTCAGCCGGGACGTCGGGACTCGAGACCGCCCGCTCTACGTCGCCGGCAGCCTCTTCGCCCGCCACTACACGCTCTTCATCGAGACTTTTGGGCGCGAGCGGCTGACGGTTCTATAGCGGGTCGGCCGAGGCCAAGAGGTTTCCCGGAAGAAAGCGGCACTCAAGCCGACAGCGAGTCGGGCTCCAATAGCTGGCGGCGCAGCCTGGTCTTGGCCATCTCCTGGACGTGGCGCCGGGTCTCCCAGCCGAAGCGCTGGGTCAGCGTGTCGAGATAGCGCGGCGAGGCGAAGTAGTCGTGGAAGGCCTGGTCGCGGAAGGCCAGGACCTCGGCCGCGCTCAGGTGCTCGGTCGGCAGCGGCTTGCAGCTATAGCTGTGCTGGGAGAAGCCCTCCCAGGTCTCCGGCAGCGCCCAGCCGTTCTCCAACGCCATGTGATAAAGCGGCGAGCCCGGGTAGGCCATGGCCGAGTAGAAGTTGGCGAACTCACAGTTGAGCGACTTGGCGAGTTCGAGCGTGGCCTGCATAGAGTCGGCGTCGTCGTCCGGCAGGCCGAAGATGAAGTTGCCGATCACGTGGATGCCGGCGGTCTGGATCGCGCGGACGATCTCGAAGATGTCGTCCTGAGTGAAGGACTTCTCCGCGCCGTCGCGCACGTGCTCGCTGCCGGACTCGATGCCGAGGGCGAGCCAGCGGATGCCGGCGCGGCGCAGCAGATCGAGCTTGTCCGGCCGCACCGTGTCGATCCGCGCGTAGGCCCAGATGTTGATGTCGAGCGCCGCCTCGGCCAGGGCCTCGCAGATCCCGGTCACGTGGCGCCAGTTGAGCACGAACATCTCGTCGATGATCTTGAAGGTCTTGACGCCGTAGACGTCGTGCAGCTTGCGGATCTCGGCCACCACGGCCTCGGGCGAGCGCATGCGGTAGCGGTTGGTGCCGAAGGGTGCGTTGATGCAGCAGAAGCTGCATTTGTAGGGGCAGCCGAGCGAAGTGTAGATCGAAGCATAGGGCTGGCGCCGCTCCAGCGCGCCGAAGCACTGCCAGTTGTGCGCGCGGTAGCGTTCCATCGGCAGCAGGTCCCAGACGTCGCCGTGCAGGTCCGCGTCGAGGTCCTTCAGCAAGGGCGCGCCCGGGTTGCGCCGCAGCCCGCCCGCCTCGTCGATCCAGGCCAGGCCGGGTACGGCCTCCAAGGCCGGGTCGTTGTCGCACAGTTGATGGAGCAGCGCGTCGAGGGTGACCGGGCCCTCGCCGACGCAGACGTAGTCGGCGGCCTCCTCCTGCAGCGTCTGCTCCGGCAGCGCCGAGACATGGCCGCCGACCAGGATCACCGGCAGGCTCGGATCTCCGTCCTTCAGCGCGCGGCAGGCCGCGCCTGCGGCGACCATCTGCTGGGTCGAGGCCGAGGGCTGATGACCGTAGGCGACCACGCAGACCAGGCGGGGCGAAAGGCCCTGAACCCGCTCGGTCACGGCCTTGGGGCCGATGTGCTCGGCCTCGGCGTCGATGATCGTCACGCCCCAGTCCCGGTCGCGGAGATAGCCGGCCAAGAGCCGGCACCACAGCGGCGGCTCCACCGCGGTCAGGTCGTTGCCCAGATCCTGATAGATCTCGTGCCGGGCGCCGGGATTGATCAGTATGATGTCCAACTCGCCGCTTCCCGCTTGCCTAGGTCCCGAACCAGGACTTCTATATCGACCGTTCGTTCGTTTCGGACAAGGCCTTAGTCGGATCCGGGGAGACTCGAGGGCGAAGATGGAGCGTTCTTCTGGGCCGCCTCAGATCACGATCGTCACGCCGGTGCTCAACGGAGCGGCCCATATCGCGGACGCCCTGCAAAGCGTCGCCGATCAGACTCTACCGCCGGCGGAGCATCTGGTCTTCGACGCCGGCTCGACGGACGGCACGCAAGACGTCGTGCGGCGCTTTGCCCACTGCACGCTGATCGAGGAGACCGACGCCGGCGCCCACGATGCTATGAACAAAGGCATAGGACGGGCGGCGGGCAGCCTGATCGGCTTTCTCAACGCCGACGACCGCTACGAGCCCGAGGCCTTCGCGCAGGTCGCGCAGGCTTTCGAGTCGGACCCGGCAGCCGAGATGGTGCTGGTCGGCTCGACGGTCGTGGCGCGCGAGGGAGAGGACAAGGCCTTGCTGATCGAGCGCCGGCCGGCGCCGGGCGCGGCGACCGATCTCGCCGCGCTGGCCTTCGGCGTGCCCTGCATCAATGCCCGCTTCTTCCGGCGCGCGCTGCTCGAGCGGCTCGGCGGCTTCGACAACCGTTTCTATATCTCGGCCGATCGGCATATGCTCCTGCGCGCGGCGCTGCAGGGCGTGCGCGCCCGCGAGATCCCCTCCGTGCTGTTTGAGTACCGGGTTCACCCCGGCTCGCTGACGTTGGCGCCGAGCGCCCAGGCTCGGGCGCAGATCATCGACGAGCACATCACCATGGTTGAGGAGCTGCTCGCCAAAGGCGATATGCCCCGAGACAGCCGTCGGTTGCTAAGGGATTGGCAGACCTACGAGCGCCTGCGGCGCCGGGCCGGACGGCGCGCGGGCCGACGCCCGGCCCATCCGGCTCTGCCCTTGTTGGTGGCGAGCCTGGCCCGGCCGAAGGTCTGGCCGGCGCTTGTCCGTGCCGCGGTCCGCAAGCTCCGCCTGGCCGCCACGGAGACTCGGGCCCCCGATGCCACGAAAATCTTACGCGCATAACTTCGTAGCCCCGGGTACGGAAGGCCGGCGGGGGCCGGCATTGACAAGACGGCGGATTTCCCATACCCCCCATCCGTCTCGTGGATAAGGGCTTTCGGGGCTTGTTCTCGCCCGTCGGGGCCAGCCAAAACGCAGCGCCGCCGCGCGCAATCCTCGGCAGAAACCTGGTCTGATTGGATGGTCGGGTGTCGGCGGGTCTGCTATATCAGCCCGGTTGCGGGGGCTAGGTAAGTCGGATGCTCTTGGGTTCTCCGCTCTATGTCGGCGAGCAGCCAGGGCGCGCGGTTTCCCGTGCCTAGGCCCGAGGCTCGAAGGGTATGCTGATGACGTCTGGCCATGGACAGAAGTACTTCGCGCAAGTCGCCGACGTCGCGGGGGCCATGGACGTCCAGGGTTTCGAGGCGATGGTCGAGGGTCTGGCGGCCCTGCGCGAGCGCGGCGGGCGCCTGTTCGTCCTCGGCGTCGGCGGCAGCGCCGGGAACGCCTCGCACGCGGTCAACGACTTTCGCAAGCTCTGCGGCATCGAAGCCTACGCCCCGACCGACAACGTGCCGGAACTGACCGCGCGCACGAACGACGAAGGCTTCGAGACCGTCTTCGAGGCCTTTCTGCAGGTGAGCCGGGCCTCGGACAAGGACGGCGTGCTGGTCTTCTCGGTCGGCGGCGGCAACGCCGAGCGGCAGGTCAGCGTGAACATCATCCGCGGCCTGGACGAGGCCAAGCGCCGCGGCCTCACGGTCTTCGGAATCGTCGGCCGCGACGGGGGCTATACGAAGCGCGTCGGCGATCACGTGATCGTCGTGCCGACGGTCGACGACGCGCTGATCACGCCGCACACGGAAGCTTTTCAGGCCGTCGTTTGGCACGGGTTGGTCTCGCATCCCAAGCTGCAGACCAACGCGACCAAGTGGTGAGGCCGGAACGGGGGAAGAACGCGCGATGGCATCGCTCAACGACCTGAACATCAAGATCTTCGCCGATGGCGCCAGCCTAGAGGGCATGAAGGCGCTTTACGCCAATCCGCTGATCAAGGGCTTCACCACCAACCCGACGCTGATGCGCAAGGCCGGTGTCAGCGACTACGTGGCTTTCGCCCACGAGGTGCTCGCCGCGATCCCGGACCGGCCGGTCTCCTTCGAGGTCTTCGCCGACGACTTCGGCGAGATGGAGCTGCAGGCGCGCGAGATCGCGACTTGGGGACCCAACGTCAACGTGAAGATCCCGATCACCAACACGAAGGGCCAGTCGTCGGTGCCGCTGATCGGCCGGCTGTCCGCGGCCGGCGTTGCGCTCAACATCACGGCGGTCTTCACCCTCGATCAGGTCCGCGAGGTCGCGGGCGTCCTCGCCAAGGACGTGCCGGCCATCGTCTCCGTCTTCGCCGGGCGCGTCGCCGATACGGGCATCGACCCTCTGCCGCTGATGACGCAGTGCAAGCAGTCGCTCGCGGATTGCCCGAAGGCGGAGCTGTTGTGGGCCAGCCCGCGCGAGCTGCTCAACATCTTTCACGCGGACTCGGTGGACTGCGACATCATCACCGTCACCCACGACACGCTCGCCAAGCTCACCTCGGTGGGCAAGGATCTCGCGCAGTTCAGCCTCGAGACGGTGCAGATGTTCCACGACGACGCCACCAAGGCGGGCTTCACGATCGAGGTCGAGGGGCCGAGCCGGGCGACGGCATAGGCCTTCGCCGGCCCGCTTCGGACGCGCCTGCGGTTCCCATCCGGGGCACCGCCGGAAAGCGATCCGAGAAGCTGCCGAGCGATGGACCGCAACGAGCTCACGAGATGAAGGGAAGGGGAAACCTGCGGTGCAATTTCCGAACGTGCTGATTACCGGCGGCGGGGGCTATGTAGGCAACGTGCTGACCCCGCAGCTTCTGGGGGCAGGCTACAGCGTCACGGTTTTCGACACTTTCTGGTATGGGACCGAGACCCTGCCGGTGGACCACCCGAAGCTCAGCTTGGTCACGGGCGACATCCGCGACCTGGACTTCCTGTCCCGGGCTTTCGACGGCATCGACGCCGTCATCCATTTGGCCTGCATCTCCAACGACGCGAGCTTCGAGCTCGACGAGGAACTCAGCACCAGCGTCAACCTCGATGCCTTCGAGCCCATGGTGGTCGCCGCCAAGAAGGCCGGCGTGAAGCGCTTTATCTATTGCTCCTCGAGCTCGGTCTACGGCGTCTCGGAGTCGCCCGACGTAACCGAGGACCATCCGCTCGTGCCGCTGACACTCTACAATAAGTACAAGGGCATGTGCGAGCCGCTGCTGTTCAAGCACATGGACGATAGCTTCACCTGCGTGACGATCCGGCCGGCGACGGTCTGTGGCTACAGCCCGCGCTGCCGGCTCGATCTCTCGGTCAACATCCTGACGAACCACGCGGTCAACAAGGGCACCATCACGGTTTTCGGCGGCAGCCAGAAGCGCCCGAACCTCCATGTCAACGACATGGCGGATCTCTACCAGGTCATGCTGGAGGTGCCGGCGGAGAAGATCCAGGGCGAGATCTTCAACTGCGGCTACGAGAATCACTCGATCATGCAGCTTGCCCAGTTCGTCAAGAAGGTGGTCGAGGAGGAGTTCCCCGAGAAGGGCGAAATCGGCATCACCGTGACCGAAAGCAACGACAATCGCTCCTACCACATCAACTCGGACAAGATTAAGCGGGTGCTCGGTTTCGTGCCGAAGCGCACGATCGAGGATGCCGTGCGCGGACTCTGCATCTCCTTCAAGGACGGCAAGCTGCCGAACAGTTTCGACGACGACTGGTACTTCAACGTGCGCACGATGAAGGCGCTCGGCGTCAAATGACCTCTTCGCCTGTCGCCATCGTCACCGGGGGCGCCGGCTTCATCGGCAGCCACATGGTCGATCTGCTGGTCGATCGGGGCTTCGCCGTCAGGGTGATCGACAACCTCGTAGGCGGTCGCGAGAACAACCTCGCGCAGCATGCCGACAACCCGAAGGTGACCTGCGAGTGGGCCGACATCCGCAGCTTCGAGGCCGGCCATCCGCTCTTCGCGGGCGCGCGCTATCTCTTCCATTTCGCCGGCATCGGCGACATCGTCCCCTCGATCGAGCGCCCGGTCGAGTACATGGACGTGAACGTGCAGGGGACGGTGCGCATGCTGGAGTGCGCGCGTGCCGCCGGCATCGAGAAGTTCGTCTATGCGGCCTCCTCGTCCTGCTACGGCCTGGCCGACGTCCCGACCCGCGAAGATCATCCGATCCGTCCGCAATATCCCTACGCGCTGTCCAAGTATCAGGGCGAGCAGGCCTGCTTCCACTGGTATCAGGTCTACGGCCTGCCCGCGAACGCCATCCGGATCTTCAACGCCTACGGCACCCGCTCGCGGACTTCCGGCGCCTATGGTGCCGTCTTCGGCGTGTTCTTGCGGCAGAAGCTGGCCGGCTCGCCCTTCACGGTGGTCGGCGATGGCACGCAGCGCCGCGACTTCCTCTACGTGACGGACGTGGCCCGGGCCTTCCTGGCCGCCGCGACGACGGAGAGGGTGGGCACGTTCTGGAACCTCGGTGCGGGCGCGCCGCAGTCGGTCAACCGGCTGGTCGAGCTGCTGGACGGCGAGGCCACCCATATCCCCAAGCGTCCGGGCGAGCCCGACTGCACCTGGGCCGACATCACGAAGATCAAGGAGGAGCTGGGCTGGGCACCGGCGGTCAGCTTCGAGGAAGGGGTCGGGCGCATCCTGGAATCGATCGAGTACTGGCGAGAGGCGCCGCTTTGGGACGCCAATTCCATCGCCAAGGCGACCAAGACCTGGTTCGATTATCTCGGCAAGTAACGCGCATACCAAGAGGCGGGGGCATTCGGCATGTTTCCTCAAGCGATCAAAGGCAAGATCAAGAAGGTCGACGAGCTGCGCGAGATCATCGGCGCGCCACCGCGCGACCAGAAGGTCATCATGTGCCACGGGACCTTCGACATCGTCCACCCCGGGCATGTCCGCCATCTGATCTACGCGAAGAGCAAGGCCGACCTGCTGGTCGTCAGCCTGACCACCGACGCGCACATCAAGAAGGCGAACTTCCGGCCCTACGTCCCCGAGGACCTGAGGGCGCTCAACCTCGCGGCCCTGGAGGCCGTGGACTACGTCGTCATCGATTCGGAGCCCAAGCCGCTGCGCAATCTGGAGATCTTGAAGCCCGACTACTTCGCCAAGGGCTACGAGTATGTGAAGGGCCGGGTCGATCCGCGCACGCAGCAGGAAATCGACGTCCTCAAGACATACGGCGGGGAATTCATCTACACGCCGGGCGACGTGGTCTATTCCTCGTCGCACATCATCGAGAACATGCCGCCGAACCTATCGGTCGAGAAGCTGCTCATGCTGATGGACGCGGAGTCGCTCAGCTTCGGGAATCTCCACAACGCCCTCGACGATATGAAGGGCGCGCGCGTCCACGTGGTCGGCGATATCATCGTCGATACCTACACACATACCTCCTTGATTGGCGGCAACACCAAGACACCGACTCTGTCGGTGCGCTACGAAGCCAAGAGCGATTTCGTCGGCGGGGCGGGGATCGTGGCCAAGCATCTCAAGGCGGCGGGGGCCGACGTGACGCTCACGACCGTGCTCGGCGACGACGCCCTCAAGGATTTCGTCCAGGAAGATCTGAAGAAAGCGGGGGTCCGGCTCAACGCGGTGATCGACCCCACGCGCCCGACCACCAACAAGAACGCCATCGTCGCGGGCGGCTACAGGCTCTTGAAGGTCGACACGGTCGACAACCGCTCGATCTCGGAGAATATCACCGATCGTTTCCGTGAGCTGATCTCGAGGACCGAAGGCGATTCCGTCGTTTTCAGCGATTTCCGCCACGGCATCTTCAATCAGGAAACGATCCCGAAGCTGATCGAGGGCATTCCGGACGGCGTGCTAAGGGTCGCCGACAGCCAGGTGGCGAGCCGCTGGGGCAACATCACGGAGTTCAGCGGCTTCGACCTGATCACGCCGAACGAGCGCGAGGCCCGCTTCGCGCTGGGCGACCAGGACTCCGTCATTCGGCCGCTCGCCCTCAGGCTCTACCGGGCGGCCAAGTGCAAGACCCTGATGCTGACCATGGGCGAGCGCGGGCTGCTGACCTATCGCAAGGAGCCCGATGTCTCGCCATCGGTGCCGGAGGTCTCGGAGGACGTGCGCGCCTTCTTCGTGCTCGATTCCTTCGCCGACAACGTCGTCGATGCAGTGGGCTCGGGCGATGCCCTGCTCTCCTATGCCACGCTTGCCATGGTGGCGACGGGCAACCCGGTCATCGCCTCGATCCTCGGCGCGATGGCCGCGGCGCAGGAGTGCGAGTACGACGGCAACGTGCCGGTGACGACGAAGGACGTGCGCGCGCGCATGCAGCGGATCGAGGCGCAGGCGGACTACGGGGAGCCGATCGGCGCGGCGACGGCCTGATGCGCTCGATCGTCGTCGGGCTCGGCGTCCAGGGACACAAGCGCAAGGCCTTCGCCGGCGATGACTTCGTCGCCTCGGCGGACCGCTTCAAGCCGGAGGCGGACTACCGCGACGTCCAGGACGTGCCGCTCGCCGACTACGACGCGGCCCTGCTCTGCATTCCCGACGAGCCCAAGGTCGAGATGATTGGCTGGCTGCTCGGCAACGGTAAGCATGTCCTGGTCGAAAAGCCCTTGTTCGCCGCCGACAACGACTCGCTGCAGGCGCTCGAGGCGGCGGCACGGGCCAAGGGCGCGGTTTGCTACACCGCCTACAACCACCGCTTCGAGCCGCACTTCGTGCGCATGCGGGATTTGGTCTCATCGGGCACGCTGGGCGAGATCTACCGCTGCCGCATGTTCTATGGCAACGGCACAGCGCGGCTGGTGCGCGAGTCGGACTGGCGCGACCAGGGCGCCGGGGTGCTGCCGGATCTGGGCTCGCACCTGCTCGACACGGCCGCCTTCTGGTTCGGCGCGCTGGGCGAGGATTTCAGGATCATCGCCGCCAACTGCTTCGAGAACCGAGCGCCGGACCACGTCGTCATCGGGTCGGAGTCGAATCGCCCGCGGCTCGAGCTCGAGATGACCCTGCTGAGCTGGCGCAATCACTTCACCTGCGATCTCTTCGCCGAGAAAGGCAGCGCGCACATCCGCTCGCTCTGCAAATGGGGCCCGAGCAGTTTCACCAAGCGTACGCGCGTCCTGCCGAGCGGCCGCCCGCCGGAAGAGGTGGTGACGCTGGTCGAGAGCGATCCGACCTGGGAGGCGGAATACCGTCACTTCAAGGCCCTGTGCCGCGACGGCGCCGCGACGGATCTCTCGAACGACCGTTGGCTGAACGGGCTGCTCGGGCGCCTGGGCGAAGAAGCGGTCGCGGAGGCGGCGCGGTGACGCAGCCAACCATCGGTTTTGCCGGCATGACCCATCTGGGGCTCAACTCCGCCGTGGCTGCGGCCGAGCGCGGATTTCCGACGCTCTGCTTCGATCCGGACGCGGGCTTGTCCGCGCGCTTGTCGAGAGGCGAGCTGCCGATCGTCGAGCCCGATCTGCCGGAGCTACTGGCCAAGAACGCCGAGCGCCTCGAGTTCACCTCGGAAAGCGGCGCGCTGAGAGCCTGCGACGTCGTCTACGTCGCGCCCGACGTGGCGACCGACGATAGCGGCGTGAGCGATCTCTCCGACCTCGAGCGGCTGCTGGGCCTCGTCGAGCCGGCCATGCGGGCCGATTCGGTGCTGGTGATCCTAAGCCAGGTGCCGCCCGGCTTTACCCGCGCCTTTGGGCGGGCGGGCAAGCCCCTGGTCTACCAGGTGGAAACCCTGATCTTTGGCCGTGCGATCGAGCGGGCGCTGCATCCGGAGCGCTATATCATCGGCCTCGCCGATCCGCAGGCGCCGCTGCCCGAGGCCTATCGGGCCTTCCTCGAGGCCCACGGCTGTCCGCTGCTGCCGATGCGCTACGAGAGCGCGGAGCTGGCAAAGATCGCCATCAACTGCTGCCTGGTCGCCTCGATCAGCGTGGCCAACACGCTCGCCGAGCTCTGCGAGGGGATCGGCGCCGACTGGGGCGAGATCGCGCCCGCCTTGAAGCTCGACCGGCGCATCGGCGCCCACGCCTACCTGAGCCCGGGACTCGGCATCGCCGGCGGCAACCTGGAACGCGACCTGGCGACGGTCTGCCGGCTGGCCGACGACGTCGGCGGCGACGCGGGCGTCGTGCGCGCCTGGATCGCCAACTCCGGCCACCGCAAGCTGGCCGCAGCCCGCATGCTCGAACGCCTCCTGCCGGCCGGTGGCGCGGGCGGCGAGCAGGCCCCGTTGGTCGCGATCTGGGGCCTGGCCTACAAGGAGAACACCCACTCGACCAAGAATTCGCCGGCCCTGGCGACGATCGCGGCGCTGCCGCAATACCCCATCCGCTTTCACGACCCGGTCGTGGAAGCTTCGGCGGTTCAACACCCGCGCGCCGAGGCCGCCCGGACACCGCTCGAAGCGGCCGCGGATGCGCAGGCCCTGCTGATCTTGACGCCCTGGGCCGACTACCGGGCAGTGGCACCGGCGGATCTCGCGCGCGCGATGAAGGGCGATCTGGTGATCGATCCCTTCCGCGTCCTCGACGAAGATCGCTGCGCCGAGGCCGGGCTGACCCGCGTCACCCTGGGCCGTTCCGCCGAAATCTGAGACCCGCCGTCATCGGCGCAAGGAGTGAGCATGCTCGAACATTTGAACGCGACCCCCGAGAAGCCGAGCCGCGTCGTGGTCATGGGGGCCGGCGGCTTCGTCGGCGGCGCTTGCGTCGCGCGCCTGGCAGCCGAGGGGGTCGAGGTGCTCGGCCTGACCCGGCGCGACGTCGATCTGCTCGCGCCCGACGCCGCGGCGACGCTGGCGGCGAAGCTGCGGCCGGACGACGTCCTGATCGCGGTTTCCGCGCTGGCACCGGTCAAGACGGTCCCGATGTTCGTCGACAACATGGTCATGGTCGGCGCCATGTGCGCGGCCCTGGAGCGGACGCCGGTCGCCCATGTGGTCAACATCAGCTCGGATGCCGTCTATGCCGACTCGCCCGCGCCGCTGACCGAGGATTCGGTCAAGGCGCCGGACAATCTGCACGGCCAGATGCACGTCAGCCGCGAGCTGCTGTTTCGCGAGGCGGTGAAGGGCCCCCTGGTCAGCCTCCGCCCGACGCTGATCTACGGCGCCGAGGATCCGCACAACGGCTACGGTCCGAACCGATTCCGCCGCCTGGCCGCGAAGGGCGAGGCGATCACGCTCTTCGGCGAAGGGGAGGAGCGGCGCGATCATGTGCTGGTCGAGGACGTGGCTGAGATCGTCGCCCGCTGCGTGCTGCACAGGAGCGTGGGCGCCCTGACGGTGGCGACGGGCGAGGTCGTCTCGTTCCGGGAGCTGGCCGAGGTGGTCGTCGCGCAGTTCGATCGTCCGGTGCCGGTGCAGGGCTCGGTCCGGAACGGGCCGATGCCGCACGACGGCTACCGGCCGTTCGATATCTCCGCCTGCCGGGCGGCCTTCCCTGAATTCAGCTACACGCTGCCGAGAGACGGCATCGCCCAGGTGCACCGCCAGGCCATTCAGTCGGCGTAGAGCTGCGAGCGCTGCGAGGCGCTTTCCTGTTCGGCGAGCGCGCCCTGGACGTTGGGCATCTCGCGCAGGGCTTCGACGATCCCCTCGGCCGTGAAGCGATTGCCGGCCGGCGACATGTGGCCGAGCACCTTGCACTCGTCATCGTGCTCGACGTAGAGCTTGCAGAAGCGCTCCTCGTCCTCGGCCAGGATCGCCTTCAGGGGCTCCCAGAAGTCGACCACCGGGATTCCCATCTCGCGCACGCACTGGGCCACCGCGACATGATGGGCGGCGGGCTCCTTCCAGCCGCGAATGTGCGTGGCGCCGAACTGGATGGCGAAAACCAAATCGACGTCGGCGGCCTCGGTCTTCTCCTTCAGGCGCTCCATCAGCAGGCAGGAAACCTCGCTGCCGTTTTTGTGAACGTGCTTGTAGTAGTTGCCGAAGTCCCGCCACCACCAGGCTCCGCCGCTGACCCGGTCGATGGTCCAGTTGACCAGGTGGGAGTAGCCGAAGATCCCGCGCAGCAGGCCCAGGTCACGGGGTCCCCCGTCGTAGTGCGGGACCGGGAAGTTCTTGTGCACCAACTCGCCGTCCTCGACCACGAAGTAGGGCTTGTAGATCCCGCCGTAGAGCGCGTACTCGGTGCGCTCGATGTCGTCGACCATCGCATCGACCACGATGGTATGGGGTTTTAGGATGCCCATCAGGCGCTCGGCCCGCAGGACCATCTGATCGACGCCGTAGCCGCCGGCGCCGGCGTTCAGGACCGGAATTCCCAGAATATCCTGCGCCTGCGCCGGCCAGGTCTCATGATCCCAGACCTCCGAGCCGCCCGTGAAGGAGTCGCCCACGGCCAGGATCGCGTTCTCGGCCGGCGGGGTGATCTCGGAGGAATTCATGCGCAGGCCGTAAGCGCCGGTGGTCGTCGTCTCCTTCCCGGTACCGGCTGCGCGGTTCTCTTTCAGATACCAGCCGAGCAGCTCGTCGTAGCGGACGGCGAGGTTGACCTTGATCTGATTAACCTGCTTGCCGATCAGGTTCTCGATTGGCCAGAGCGGCACGCCGTTGTATTGACGCAGGCCGATCTCCAAGACGAGAAAGCAGATCAGAAGAGAGCCTCCCAAAAGGCTCATGTTGGTCGCAATACGTCTTAGCTTCACCCTCACCTCACCCCTCTGAGCTTCACGCCGAGTTGGCGGTCGCCTCGTCGATCATTTCCTGGAGCTCGCCGATCCAGCGGGCCTCGAACTTCTGGCTCGGCGGATCCCGGACGACAAGGAGCTTGCGCAGCCCGCTTCTCCAGTAGATGGCGCGGAAGAAATTGCTGAACACCGGCGGAATCGAGTCCTTCAGGTGTTGGGCCAAACTTCCGATCGTCTTGTAGCGCACATCGAGCAGATAAAGCTCGCCCGTTCTGGGATCGACGTCGTAGCCCTTGGTGCCGATCATGGCGGCGATGAGCTTACCCCTGTAATAGAGGATGTGATGGTTCCTGTAACGCAGTCCCGTATCGACGAGCCGGCTGTCGGAGGAAACCTGCTCGGGGCGGAGATAGGGCGCGATGACAGAGCGCTGCATGTTGAACCAGAAGGACTCCGGATCTCCCAGCTGGTCGCTCAAGTTTGCGTAGAGCTTTAAGGCCTGGCCCCAGCTCGGGCAGTCCAAGACCGCGGCGCGCGCCGCCTCCGCCGCCGATTTGGTCTCCCCCATGGCGTCATGGCTCAGTGCCTCGAGAAAGCGGATCGCCGGCGCGTGGTCGCCATAGAAGATGCTCTCCTCGGCGACGAGCTGGGTCACCGTCTTGGCATCGCCCTGGGCGTAGAGATCGGCGAGGAGGCAGGCGAAGATATCGTAGGACTGGGTTCGCTGGTAGAGCTTGAAGGCCACGGCCTGAAAGCGCTCGTGGACGCGCTCCCATTTGAGATCGTCCGGGAAGGGCTGGAAGGGGCCATAGTCCTCCCGGTCGAAGCCCAAGTCATCGAACATCTGACTCACGGTACGGACGGAAGTGTTGACGACGCGATACTGCTCCAGGGCCAGGCGTATGCCTTTTTCATCGAACTCCAGGGCGTCGGCCAGGCTTTCGACTAGGCGCAGGAGATCGTGCCACCGGTGCTGCTTCTTGAGCGACGAGATCGCCGCTTCGAGCGCCGGGCTGTCGATGGCCAGGGCCGTGACCTCTGGCGCTCCGGGCCGAGCCTCGGAAGCCGTGTCCGCCGCGGTCAGCACGGCAGCGCCTCGGCGATCTCGTAGACCACGTGGCGTCCCGCGCTCTGAGCCTGGGTCAGCACCGCCTGATCGCCGACCAGAACGCTATCGCCTTCGCGCCGGACCGGATACTGCGTTCCGGCGCAGGTGGTCACGCTCTCGGCCCCGTCGGGCGAGAGCAGCGCGCGGCCTTCCTCGGCCGAATCCACCATGATCGTATGGCGTCTGATCAGCGCGAGGACCCGATCCTTCCATTCCGCCGAGCCCGGCACCAGGCTGTCCAGGTGCTTGGACACCGACGGCGAGCTGCTGGGATAGAGAACCACGTAGGAGCCTTGGTGGCGGACCAGCGGCTGCAGGAGCCCCGTGCCGACCGCGATGCGAACCAACGACCTGGTCTCGTCGCAGGGCGTCGAGAACACCAGGTTGTCGATGAGGCGGGCATCGCGGATCAGGGCCGAGCGCGCGACGATCAACGCGGAGCGGCTCTCGACGCGTCGCCAAGCGGATTCCTCGACATCGCTGAAATGCCAGCGCAAAGGCCGCTTCGTGAAGAATTCCGTCGAGGCGCTGAAGGCCCAGCTCCACCAGCGGGCGATGCCCTCGCAGTCGACTCGATTGACGTCCTTGAACATCTCGAAGTCTTTATCGAGCGGCGAGAAGCCGGCGCCGAAGCCGTCGTCGGAGTCGGTCAGCAAGTAAAGCTCGTCCTCGTCGAAGTCCTCGTCCAGCATCCAGAAATCGTTCGGACGGAAGCGCCGGGTATCGAAGATGAACATCTCCCGGCCGAGCTGACGGACCGAGACGCCCTGACCCCTGATCGGCGAGATGATGTACTCGGGATGGCTCGGGAAGAAGGGGCTGTCGGGATGGTAGGCGCAGGTCAGGGGGTGGACATGCTGCAGCGACAGCCGCACGAGATCCCGGGGCGCCGCCGCGATGGTCCGGTCTTCGCCGCTGTAGGTCTCCGTCAGGCGCTCGACGAAGCCCTCCTCGGCGACCCGCATGAAGTTCATGTAGAGCGCCTTCTTGCCGAGTGCCAACTGTTCGGAGAAGGTCGCGAAGATGCCGTCCGACCAGGCGGCATCGGGGTAGAGCGGAAAGGCGTAGCTGCCGGACTCCTGCGCCTTCTCGAGGCCCAAGCGCCAGAACTTGTGATGAGTTTGTATCGGGTTGCCGATGTCCTCGTCCGAGATCAGATCGACCTCGGTGTTGGTCAGGGCGGCGAACTCGCGGAACAGCGCATTCTCGCGGAGCCTCTGCGCATCGGCGGCCGTGGTGAAGAGGACATGGCGCAGCTCGTGCTCCGCGACTAGTGCCGGGAAGTTGCCCGGCGACAGCAGGCACGGGATGCAGACGTCCAGCAGAGCCGAGATGTGCCAGTCACCCCAGACAATCGTGAACAT
>JAKSDN010000323.1 GCA_022360075.1 Kiloniellales bacterium
CAGGGCAGCGATTTCCCCTATCTCAGCGCCAATCTGGACTTCAGCGCCGACCCGAACCTGCAGGACCTGGTCGTGCCCGACGGGCAGGCGCCGCAGCCCAACAGCATCGCGGCCAGCGTGGTCATCGACGTCAACGGCGAGTCGATCGGCGTCGTCGGCGCGACCACGCCGACCCTGGGCAGCATCTCCAGCTCGGGCGACAACATCGGCATCGCGCCCATCGACTTCGACTCCAACGACCCGGCCGACATCGCCGCGCTGGCCGCGGAAATCCAGGCCGCGGTCGATGCCCTGCCGTCCGGCGTCAACAAGGTGATCCTGCTGGCCCACATGCAGCAGATTTCCATCGAGCAGGCCTTGGCGAGCGAGCTTTCCGGCGTCGACATCATCATGGCCGGTGGCTCCAACACGCTGCTGGCCGATGGCACCGACCGCCTGCGCGCCGGTGACCAGGCCGAGGGTCCCTATCCGATCCTGGAGACGGACGCCGACGGCAACCCAGTCGTGGTCATCAACACCGACGGCAACTACAAGTACGTCGGCCGCCTGGTGGTGCAGTTCGACGACGACGGCGTGATCATCTCGGACAGCATCGATCCGAACGTCAGCGGTGCCTATGCGACGGACGAGCAGGGCGTGGCCGACCTCAACGCCGAGGATCTGGTCGATCCCGAGGTCAAGGGCATCACCGACCTGCTGCGCGACGTGATCGTCGCCCAGGACAGCAACTTCTTCGGCGTGACGACGGAGTTCCTGAACGGCACCCGCGGCGATGTGCGCACGCAGGAGACCAATCTCGGCAACCTGACCGCCGACGCCAACCTGGCGGCGGCGAAGGAGGCCGACGCGACCACCGTGATCTCGATCAAGAATGGCGGCGGCATCCGCGATAACATCGGCCGGATCGAGGTGCCGCCGGGTGAGGTCGAGCCGGTCAAGCTGCCGCCCGCGGGCAACGAGCTCTCCGGCAAGCCGGAAGGCGGCATCTCCCAGGTCGATATCGAGAACAGCCTGCGCTTCAACAACGGCCTGACCCTCTTGACGGTGACGGCCGAGGAACTGCTCGCTCTGATCGAGCACGGCGTCTCGGGGACCGAGCCCGGGGCGACGCCGGGTCGCTTCCCGCAGGTGAGCGGCCTTTCCTTCAGCTTCGATGCGACCCAGCCGGTCGGCGAGCGGTTGGTCTCGCTCGCGGTGCTGAACGAAGACGGCTCGATCCTCGATGTGGTCGCCGCCAACGGCGATCTGGTCGGCGATGCGGACCGGACCTTCCGGCTCGTCACGCTCGGCTTTCTGGCCGACGGCGGTGACGGCTATCCCTTCCCGGACCGCGATCGGGTCGATCTCAACCAGCCGGATGACGCGCCGCGCACGGGTGAGGCCGACTTCGCGGAAGACGGTTCGGAGCAGGATGCCCTGGTCGAGTTCCTCGCCGCCAACTTCGGCGAGAACACGCCCTTCGATCAGGCCGACACCGACCCGGAGCTCGACGAGCGCATCCAGAACCTGGCGGTCCGCGATGACTCGGTGCTCGAGGGTCTGATCCTCGGCACCGACGGTGCGGACCTGATCCGCGGCACCGCGGCGGACGAGCAGATCCTGGCCCTTGGCGGCGCCGACAACGTCAGGGCCGGCGACGGCAACGACTTCGTCGACGGCGGCGAGGGTGCCGACCGGATCCGCGGCGGCGACGGCGACGACGAGCTCTTCGGGGCTGGTGGGGCCGACGATATCCGCGGCGAGGACGGTGACGACTTCATCCGCGGCGGCGACGGCAGCGACCGGATCCGTGGCGGCGACGGCGCGGATACGATCACCGGCGATGACGGCAACGACGACATCCGTGCCGGCGACGGCGACGACGAGGTTCGCGGCGGTGAAGGCAACGACCGGATCCGCGGCGAAGACGGCGACGACATGCTCTTCGGCGACGACGGCAACGACGATATCCGCGGCGGCGACGGCGAGGACAAGATCTTCGGCGGCGACGGCAACGACAGGCTGCGCGGCGAAGATGACGACGACATGATCTTCGGCGAGGACGGCGACGACGAGCTTCGTGGCGGCAACGGCGAAGACATGCTCGATGGCGGCGACGGCAACGACGAACTGCGCGGTGGCCGGCATGACGACATTCTCGAGGGCGGCGACGGCAACGACGAACTGCGCGGTGGCCGGCATGATGACATTCTCGAGGGCGGCGACGGAGACGACGAGCTCCGCGGCGAGCAGGGTGACGACGAGCTTTCCGGCGGTGCCGGAAACGACAAGTTGCGCGGCGGCAGCGGCGACGACACCCTGAACGGCAACGAGGGCGACGATCTGCTTCGCGGTGAGGGGGGTGACGACACCTACGTCCTCACGCCCGGCACCGGTGTCGACACAATCCGCGGCTTCGACGAAGACGATGACACGCTCGATCTCTCGGCCTTCAACCTCGACATCGGCGACGCCGGCCTGGCCGATGAAGACTTCGACGGACCGACCGCCGCGCAAAGCAACGGCGATGACGACGACGATGACGATGGTGACGATGATGACGGCGACGACGACGATTGTGACGACGACGATTGCGATGACGAGGGCGATTTCGACCTAGGCGGCCTGGCCCGTCAGGACGGGCGTGACGTGGTCATCGATCTCGACGCCGGCGATCAAGTCATTCTGCTCGGTGTCCGCCTCGACGATCTGGAGGACGCCAACATCATCATCTAGCCGAACCGAAACGACGCGATAGGCGGGCGACCCTGGGTCGCCCGTCCTGTCGTTGCGGCGCGGGGCCTCGGAGCCTTGCCGACAGGGAAAAGAGAAGCGCCGTGGAGCGCCATGAAGCCAACCAAGGAAGCGAATCATGAGGGGGCGGACGGAAGTCGATAAGAACGCGCTCACAAGTGCCTTGGGCGCGTCGCGGCGCACCTTTACGGTCGTAGGTCTGTTCAGCTTCTGCATCAACCTGCTGATGCTGACGGTCCCGATCTACATGCTACAGATCTACGACCGGGTGCTGACGTCGCGTAGCGTCGATAGCCTGATCATGCTCTCGGTCCTGGCGGTCGGCCTGCTGATCCTGAACGGCAGCCTTGAGTTCGTACGCGCGCGCGTGCTGGTCCGGGTCGGCGCGCGGCTCGATAATGTGCTGAACGAGAAGGTCTTCTCGGCGATCCTCAGACACCGCCTTCAGGGCGAAGACCTGCGCAGCCAGCCGATCCGCGACCTCGACTCGATCCGCAGCTTCCTCACCGGGCCGGCGCTTCTGGCTTTCTTCGATGCGCCTTGGACGCCGTTCTTCCTCGCGCTGATCTTCATCTTTCATCCGCTGCTCGGCTTCGTCGCCACGGGCGGCGCGATCCTGCTGTTCTGTCTGGCCCTGCTCAACGAGCTGACGACGCGCAAGCCTCTGGGTCAGGCCTCGCACGAGACGATGCGGGCAAGCGGTTTCGCCGAATCGACGCTGCGCAACGCCGAGGCGATCGAGGCCATGGGCATGGGCCCGGCCCTCCAGAAGCGCTGGTTGCAGCGTCATCTCTCCGGCCTTGCTCTGCAGGCCAAGGCGAGCGACCGGGCCGGGCTTGTGACCGCCGTGGTCAAGGTCTGCCGGCCGATGCTGCAAATCGCGATGCTGGCGACCGGCGCCTATCTGGCGATCCAGCAGATCATCACGCCGGGGGTCATGATCGCCGCCTCGATCATTCTCGGCCGTGCCTTGGCGCCGGTCGAGGTCGCCGTGAACGGCTGGCGCGGCTTCGTGGGCGTGCGCGGCGCCCATCGGCGCCTGCGCGAGACCCTCGCGGACCTGGAGGAGGAGCGCCAGCCGATGAAGCTGCCGGCGCCGCGCGGCACCCTGGCGGTGGAAATCAGCTCGGCCGGGCCGCCGGGCGTCGCCAAGCCGGTTTTGCGCAAGGTCGCCTTCGGCTTGGCGCTGGGCGAGGCGCTCGGTGTTATCGGGCCGAGCGCGGCCGGCAAGTCGACGCTGGCCCGGCTGCTGGTCGGGGTCTGGCGCGCGAGGTCCGGCTGCGTGCGCCTGGATGGCGCCGACATCGCGGACTGGGAGGCCGCCGAGCTGGGGCCGTACATTGGCTACTTGCCGCAGGACGTCGAGCTGTTCGAGGGCAGTGTGGCGGAGAACATCGCCCGCTTCTCCGACGGCGATCCGGCGCTGGTCGTGGCGGCGGCCAAGCGGGCCGGTGTGCACGAGATCATCCTCCGTCTGCCCGAGGGCTACGACACCTTGATCGGCGATGGGCTCGGCGTGCTGTCGGGCGGTCAGCGCCAGCGCATCGGCTTGGCAAGGGCGCTGTTCGGCGATCCGGCGCTGATCGTGCTCGACGAGCCGAACTCCAACCTGGATGCGGACGGCGAGGCGGCGCTGCGCAGCGCGATCCTGGAGCTGAAGCAGCTCGGCAAGACCATCGTGATCATCTCGCACCGGCCGAACGTGCTGGGCGTGGTCGACAAGGTGCTGCTGCTGCGCGAGGGGCGGGTCGAGGAGTTCGGTCCGGCGGCCGAGGTGCTCGGGCGTCTGCGTCGGCCGGTGGTCGCGAAGCCCGCCGAGCTTGCGGAGGTCGCCCCGCAGCGGGCCGGCCGGGTAGGCTAGGGCCATGGCCGTCGCAACGCCGCCGTCACCCGGTGCCGAGCCGCCGAGCGTGCCGTTGAACGCCCGCCCGGCCGTGATCGCGGGCCTCGTTACCGTCATCGTCGGACTGGGTGGCTTCGGTGCCTGGGCGTCGCTGGCGCCGCTGGAGAGCGCCGCAATCGCGCCCGGCACCATCATCGTCGACAGCAACCGCAAGCAGATCCAGCATCTGGATGGCGGCATCGTCGCGGAGCTCGTGGTTCGCGACGGCGACCATGTCGAGCCGGGTGATGTCCTGCTGCGCCTGGATGAGACGCGGGCGCGTAGCACTCTCGCGATCCTGGAGAGCGAGTCCGATCTGGCAACGGCCGTGGAGGCGCGCCTGCTGGCGGAACGCGACGGCGCGGCCGAAATTCGGGTCCCCGAGCGACTGATCGACAAGGCCGAGCGGCCCGAAATCGCGGCGCTCGTCGCCGGTCAGCAGAGCCTCTTCGAGGCCCGGCGGGACTCCCGCGAAGGCGAGGTCGCGATCCTCGAGCAGCGGGTCTTGCAGCTCGGAGACGAAGTCGTCGGCTTGGAGGCCCAGGCCGCGGCCAAGGCCCGGCAAAGCGCGCTCATCGCCGACGAGTTGAAGGGCTTGCAGAAGCTCTTCGAGCAGGGCCATGCGCCGCGCACTCGGATTCTGGCCTTGCAGCGCGAGGCCGCGCGTCTGGACGGCGAACGCGGCGAGCTGATCGCCCGCGTCGCCCGGACCCGAACCGCCATCGGCGAGACCAAGCTACAGGTCATCCAGCTCAACACGCGCTTTCAGGAAGACGTCATCGCCGAGCTGCGCGACATCCAGGCGAGCCTCTTCGACCTGCGCGAACGTATCGCGGCTGCGCGTCACGTGGTCGAGCACATCGACGTGAGGGCTCCGGTGGCCGGCAAGGTGGTCGGCCTCAGCGTGCACACGATCGGCGGCGTCATTCAGGCCGGCGATACGATCCTCGAGATCGTGCCGGGCGATGATCGTCTTTTGGTGGAGGCGCGGGTCCAGCCGATCGACATCGACAACGTCCTGATCGGACAGGAGGCCGACGTGCGCATCACGGCCTTCAAGCAGCGCTCGACGCCCGTCCTGATCGGCGAGGTCATCTATCTTTCCGCGGACGCCTTGACCGATCCGCGCAGCGGTGAGCCCTATTACACGGCGCGGGTCGCCATCTCGGATGCCGAGGTGGCCCGCCTGGAAGGCCAGTTGCTGCAACCCGGCATGCCGGCCGAGGTGATCATCAAGACCGGCGAGCGGACCGCCCTCGACTACTTGGTGCAACCGATCCTCGAGAGCGCCAACCGCGCGTGGCGGGAGGACTGACGGCGGTCATTCTTTTTTAAATCCAGTCCGTTATCAATCATGGTCCCGGTCTGGACTTCGGCTCGAGAAGACCCTTCAGACAAACGAACCCCGATGGCTTCGTCATGACGCGCCGCTTGCGGCCTCATGGTGCAACGCCTACAAAGGCCATGCTTTGCTGACGCGAGTCGCATGACGAAGCGCACGCTCATCTTCGTTGGCTACAGCCTGCTGACGGCGTTTCTCGCCCTGGCACCGCTGGGCGCCAGCCTCTTCTATTCGCGAACTGCGACGATCGATGCGGCGGAGCAGCGCACGTCCCTGCTGGCTCAGGAGATCGCCGGTCGGGCGTCGCAGATACTGCTGTCGGCCGAGGCGGTTCTGGCCGATTTGGCCTTCGATGCACGCCGTGGTTGTTGGACCGGTTTCGTCGACGAGTTGCGCAACGCCGCCGTTCTGGTCGGCCACATAACATCCGTCGCCTACGTGGATCCGAAGGGCGAAGTGGGCTGCACGTCCTTCGGCATGACGAACGGCGAGCCGCCCTTCGTCTCGGTCGAGTTGCTTCGGCCACGCGGCGCCGTGGTCGCCTTCACGCGACCCGTCGCGACGAGCCATGCGCCGGGGGTCTATGTCACGGCGATCTACGCGCTGAAAGGCGGCGCGAGCCTCCATGTGCTGATCGACCCGCAGGCCTTTCTCGATCGCTTCGATCTGGATGGCCTCAGCGAACAGGGGCGTGTCGAGGTCACGCTGATGGACAGCATCCTCGTGTCCCACGGTCCGCCTCTCGATCTCGATCGCCGCTATATCTCGATGGTCAAGGATGTCGGGGTCTACGACGCCGGCGTGTCGATCGCGGTCCCTAGGGCCTGGGCGCTGCGCGACTGGCTGGACGAAGCGCTGATCTATGGCGTACTCGGCCTGATCGCATCGGGCATCCTGGTGGCCGGTGCCATCGTGCTGCTCAAGCGTCGGTACTCCCTCACCGGCCGTCTGCAGCAGGCGATCCGCAACCAGGAGCTCGAAGTTCACTACCAGCCCCTGATCGACATCGAGGCGGGGCGCTGCGTCGGCACCGAGGCCTTGGTGCGATGGCGCGATCCCGAGCGCGGTCTTCTCAGGCCCGATCTCTTCATCGCCTTGGCGGAAGAGACGGGGCTGATCCTGCCGATCACCGACTGGCTGGTGCGGCGCGTGGTGAACGAGATGAAGCCGCTGCTCGCCGATGATCCTGGCCTGCATGTCGCGATCAACTTGGCGCCTCAGCATTTCCGCTCCTCGCGGCTGGCGAACGAGATCGTTGCGGCCTTTCGCAATGCCGGCCTGAGCCCCAATCAGGTCGTTTTCGAAGTCACCGAGCGCGGGCTGATCGACGACCCGGCGGCGCGCGACGTGATCGGCGAGCTCAGGCGCCATCACGTGGGTATTGCGCTCGATGACTTCGGCACGGGCTACTCGAATCTCGCCTACCTTCAGGACTTCAAGATCGACTACCTGAAGATCGATCAGCGCTTCATCTCCCCGATCGACAGCGGGGCGCCGACCGCGGATCTCGCGGCCATGATCATCGAGATCGCCCGGAGCCTGGACCTGACGATCATTGCCGAAGGCATCGAAACCAAGGACCAAGTCAGCTATTTGAAGGCCAAGGGCGTGCGGCTGGTCCAGGGCTGGTACTTCACCCAACCCCTCCCGGCCGAGGCCTTTCGCGCCTTCCTGACCGAGTTCAACGCCGGTCGGACGGGTTGAAGCCAGGATCGGGCGCCGGACGGCATAGGTGAATCGACGATGGCTCTCGTTAACCAATATCCGCTAAGCCTGGCCCCGGATTCATGAGCGCAGCCGGACAAGGTCACAGCAGCGGCACGACGGCCGCGGAGCCGCCCGATGGTTGGGGCCCTACGGCGGTTCTGCCGGCACGGCTGTCGCGCGGCCTGCTTTTCGGCGCGGTCTTGATCGCTGTCGTGATCGGTCTCGCCGTCGTCGTCGCCATGCTGTTGGTCGAGCGCGAAGCGGCGGCCCAGCGTGCCGAGATCGAACAGCGTCTGACCATTCAGAGTCAGCGCAAGGCGGAGGTGATCGAGGCTTGGCTGGAAGGCCTTGAGCGGCAGAGCGATCGGATCACCGAGAGCGAGCTGTTTCGCCTCTTCGCCTACGAGTTCGAGCTGGCCGGCGGTACACTCTTGGCCCTTGACGATCCCGCGCCCGGAGACGCCCAGGAGGCAGCGGAGTCGGGCGAGATCCTGGTTTCGGCCCTTGCCGAGCAACTGCCGTACATGTCCCGGGTCCTGGACGATTTCGTCGAGAGTGCGCGCTTCCGCTATGGCTACCTGATCGGCCGCAGCCAGAAGCAGGCTTTCGTCACCAGCCTGGGGGCGCCGCCTTTGGGCGAGGAACAGGAGGCCCTGGGCGCGCTGGCCATGGAGCAGGCCGAGGCCCGATTCGGCGCGGTCCGGCAGGCGATGGCCGGTCTCGTGGTCGACTTCGCGATCCCGGTTTTCGCGCCCGAGGGCGGCTCGACGGCGCAGGAGCCGGTTGCCGCCTTCCTGTTCACGGCGCCGGCAGGCGATAAGCTGCAAGCCATTCTGGCGCCGGACGCGCTGGATCCGGAGGGCGAGCACAGCCGCTTGGTGCAGCGCCAGGAGACGGACGCCGTTCTCGTCGATCCCGCCGCAAGGCCGCCGCTCAGGGCGCTCGGCGACCGCGGTCCCTACGGCCCGGAGGGAGGCGTCGCCTTCGCTCAGCGCCCGTCCTTGGCCGCGGCCGGAGCCGTCTATTCGATCGGTGCCGCCGTGCCACGTACGCCCTGGTCAACGGTGCGCGAGCTGGATCTGGCCGCCAGCGCGGGCCGTTTGGCCACCTATCGCGACGGCGTGATCCTGGTGACGGCCCTCGGCAGCGCCTTGGTCGTGGCGGCCTTCGTTGCTTTCTGGTGGTGGCTGGCGAGCAGTCACAATCGGGCCTTGGCACTCCAATTCCAGGAAACCGTTGCCGCCCTGGTGCGTTCGATCGAGTCGCAGGATCCCTATCTGGCCGGGCACTCGCGCCGGCTCGGCGGCTTCGCGACCGATGTCGCCCGGCGGATCGGCGCCGGTCCGAGCGAGGTCACGACGCTCGGTATCGCCGCCAACCTCTCGCAGATCGGCAAGCTGGCGGTGCCGCGCGAGATCCTGACCAAGCCGGAGCGCCTGACCGAGGCGGAGCGGGCTACGCTACGCGGCCATGTCGAGCACGCTCAGTCCGTCCTGGAGACCATCGATTTCGGCCTGCCGGTGCTCGAGACGATCGTGCAAATGCACGAGCGGATCGACGGTGCCGGCTATCCGCGCGGCCTGGCCGGCGAGCAGATCCGGCGCAGCGCCCAGGTTCTCGGTCTTTGCGACTGGTTCTGCGCTCGCGTCGAGCCTCGTGCCCACCGCGCCGGCATGTCGCCGGAAAAGGCGCTGGAGATCCTCGAGCAGCATCCGGAGCGCTATGCCACCGGCTTGGTCGCGGCCTTGCGGCAGTCGGTCGAGGACACGACCGGCAAGCGACTCTTGGCGGGCCTGCCCTGACGCGCCTTTTCACGCTCGTTCGCATGCATCGGAAGCTCGAAAAAGCGTTGGGCCGTAGAAGCCCGACGCTCTAATACTGCTCCTTGCGTTTCCGGCAAGTCGCCGGCCACCCGTAACTCTCGGTCGGATCAGAGCATCAAAGCGGCAGTTTGCGGTTAGCGGGAAAGGTCACAGAAGCATGGCGGACGTTCTGACACCGGACATCTGCGTGATCGGCGCGGGCTCGGCGGGGCTCATCCTTGCGGCCGGTGCCAGCCAGATGGGCGCCGAGACGGTCTTGATCGAGAAGGGCAAGATGGGCGGCGACTGCCTGAACTACGGCTGCGTGCCCTCGAAATCGATCCTCGCGGCGGGCCACCACGTGGCGACCGGCCGCGACGGCGCCCGCTTCGGCCTGGACGGCAAGGCGCCGAAGGTCGAATTCGCCCGGGTGCACGATCACATCCACGGGGTCATCGCCGCTATCGCGCCGCACGATTCCGTGGAGCGTTTCGAGGGGCTCGGCGTCCAGGTGATCCAGAATGAGGCGCGCTTCACCGGTCCCGGCGAAGTGCATGCGGGCGAAACGCTGATCCGCGCGCGCCGCTTCGTGGTCGCGACCGGCTCCTCGGCCATGGTGCCGCCGATCCCTGGGCTCGAGGACGTGCCCTATCACACCAACGAGACGATCTTCGACCTGACGGAAGGACCCGAGCACCTGATCGTCATCGGCGCCGGGCCGATCGGCCTCGAGCTGGCCCAGGCCCATCGCCGCCTCGGCGCCAAGGTGACCGTGCTGGAGGTCTTCAAGGCCCTGGCCAAGGACGACCCCGAGCTGACCTCGCTGGTGCTGACCCGCCTGCGCAAGGAAGGCGTCGAAATTCTGGAAGGCATCAAGATCCAGTCCGTCGCGGCTGCGGGCGAGGGCGACCAGGCGTCAGGAGTCTCGATCACCATCGAAGAGCATGGCGTCGCGAAGACTATCGAAGGCTCGCATCTGCTGGTCGCCGCCGGGCGTGCCGCCAATGTCCAGGGCCTCAATCTCGAGGCTGCGGGGATCGACTATTCGCCGAAAGGGATCGCGGTCGACGCGCGCTTGCGCTCGAGCAACAAGAAGGTTTTTGCCGTGGGAGACGTCGCCGGCGGCTATCAATTCACCCACGTGGCCGGCTATCACGCGGGTATCGTGATCCGCAATGCCTTGTTCCGCTTGCCCGCCAAGGTCGACTACCGCGCCGTCCCCTGGGTCACCTTCACCGATCCGGAGCTGGCGCATGTCGGCATGGACGAGGAGGCGGCGCGCGAGGCCGGCGAGGCAATACGCGTGCTGCGCTGGCGCTTCGACGAGAACGACCGCGCCCAGGCCGAGCATGCGACCGAGGGCGTGATCAAGGTCATCACCAGCAAGCGCGGGCGCGTGCTCGGCGCCAGCATCGCCGGCAGCCACGCCGGCGAGTTGTTGTTGCCGTGGGTGATGGCGGTGCAGCAGAAGCAGAAAATCGGCGCCATCGCCAACCTGATCGCGCCCTATCCGACCCTGAGCGAGGTCTCCAAACGGGTTGCCGGCAGCTACTACACCGACGCGCTCTTTAGTGAGCGCACGAAGAAGATCGTGCGGTTTCTGGCGAAGTTCGGATAGCGGCACCTGTCGTCATTGCGAGCGCAGCGAAGCAATCCAGCCTCCCGCCGGCTCGTCGGTCGCGCTGGATTGCCGCGCCGGCTGACGCCGGCTCGCAATGACGGCGGGGGAGTGCGACGGGCGTCCCGCCAACGCGGCATCGACGGCCGCCGCTAAGCACTTGGCGTTCTCGCCGCGGGTCATGGTGAAGTGGCTGCCCGGCGAGCGGAAGATTTCCACATCCGCAGCGAGCCGGTCCCAGCCGAGCGTGTCGTTGGCGAAGCCAGAAGTCTCCGCCGAAGCCTGCTCTGCCCGAAACAGCGTGACGGGGCCGTCGTACGGGCTTGGCCGATAGCGGCGGCGGGCGGCGTCGTGGATGCCGGTCAGGCGGATGGCGCGGCGGATGCCAGGCTGGCGCAGCATCAGGAGACGGGAATCCCGGGAGACAGCCGAGGCCAGACCAGCACGCCGATGGAAATAGCGGAACAGGGCATCTGCCCAAAGGCCCTTGAGCCATCCGTCCAGGGTGTCCCTTGAGTTTCGCCGCTCGCGATAGCGGGCCTCGGCGCCGAACAGGACGTAGCAGCCGTCGGCGGCCATGGGGCCGGCCTGGGTGAGGATCTGGCACAGGAAGCGCAGCTCCCGCCACCAAAGGCGCGCGCGAGATACCAAGCCCGCATCGCACGCCGCACCCGGCGGCGTCGGCGTGTCCAGCAGGCCGAGAAAGGAAACCGGCTGCCCGGCACGACGGAGCTGGATCGCCATCTCGTAGGCTAGGAGACCGCCGAAGGAATGGCCGCAGAGGTGGTAGGGACCATCCGGCTGAACCTCGCGGACGGCGTCCACAAGGGCGGCCGCCATGTCTTCTATGCGCCGGGCGGGCTCGACGGCCGGATCGCAAGCCGGGTCTTGGAGGACGAAGACCGGCCGATCGCCCCTCAGTGCCTGGCCGACCTCGAAGACCGTGAAGGCCAAGCCGCCCGCACCATGGATGAAGAACAGTGGTTCCTTCGTGCCTTCGGGCTTCAGGCAGATCGAGGCGCCGGCTGGGCGGTAGTCCTTGGCTTCATGAACGCGACCGGCCAAGGCTTCCACGGTGGGCCGTTCGAGGAACCGCGCCAGCTCGATGCGGGTGCCGAGCTTCTCCTCCACCAACAGCAACAGCTCGACGGTCGCCAGCGAATCGCCGCCCAGGTCGAAGAAGCTGTCGGTCGCGCCGACGGGCCCAACGCCCAGGGCTTCGGCGAACAGCCTCGACAACTGGATCTCCAGGGCGTCGCGCGGTGCCACGAAAGGCGTGCGCAAGTCGGGCCGAGTCGAGGCCGGGTCGGGTAGGGCTCGGCGGTCGATCTTGCGCGACGGGGTGAGCGGCAGCTCCTTCAGGAACAGATAGAGCGAGGGGCAGAAGGGCGCGGGTAGCTGCGCCGTGGCCAGCCGTTGCAGCTCTTCCGTGAGGGCTGAATCCGTGGCGGCCGGGGTGGCGACGATCTGCTGGAGCTCGTTGCTGAGCACGGCCGGGCGCTCTCGCGGCGCGGTCTCGGCAAGACGGTGGCTCCAAGGTCCGACATCGGGAGCCTCGCGGACGAGTAGGGCCGCGAAGTGGGCCGGGCTGCCGCCGGGATCGGGCAGGAGCTGGGCCCGGTATCCGAGCAAGCGCGCCGCGCAGACGATCTCGTGCGGATCGGCGCGCTCGCCGAACGCGAGATTCGGAACGCCGTCAGCGTCGCCCTGATCGCCCTGAATCCGCTCGAGCGCGGCGAAGGCCTCGGCCCTGCGCGCGTTGACCAGGTTGAGAACGAGCGCGCTGTCTGGCGCGCCGTCGCGCAGCGCCGCCCAGAGCTGCGAAAGCTCGGTGTCGGGCTCGGCACCGTCGTGGATCAACGTCGGTACTACGTCAACGACAGGGCCGTCCTTGCGCAAAAGAACGTCGTAGCGAAAGGCCGTCAACTCGTTGTCCGCCGCACCATCCTTGTGCCGCACCTGAACCGCCGTGATTTCGGGCCGCGCCTCGGCATAGGCGTCGAACCAACGGTGATCGAAGGTCAGCTCTGCCTCGCGCTCGGCGATCCGCTGCAGGCGCGCGCACCCGGCCTCGGGATCGTCGCCCGGCTCGGCCTTGTATTCCGCGATCGCAGCGTGCAAGGCCTCGAGCGCCGTGAAGTCGCGCACGTCGCCGATGAAGACCGCGCCGCCCGGCCGCAGGGCTCGCAGCACATTGTCCAGCACCCGCTCGACGAAGGCGACGTCTGGGAAATACTGAATGACCGTGTTCAGCACCACGAGGTCGAAGCCGGCGTCCTCTATGCCATCGGCCTCATCGACCGATTGCTCCAGCAGCTCGACGTGACCGAGGTTTCGGGCGCGAGCCTCGCGCCGCAGATCGGCGATGGCGACCGGCGAGAAGTCGACCCCGACATAGCGGCG
>JAKSDN010000577.1 GCA_022360075.1 Kiloniellales bacterium
ACTATCGGCCGGGCAGGCCCGGAATACACCGGCATCCTCCGCCAAGGCGGCAAGCGTGCCTGTGCCCAGAACCTGCACGACCTCGCTCGCCGTCGCTACGGCACTGTCCACCGCGAAGAACGAGGAATTGGTCAGCTTCAGGCAGGCCGCGGCCAAGGCCACGTCGCTGGAGAGGACCGCCGCGACGCGCTCGCTCGAGGGCTCGTCGTCGCCCAGCGCTGCCGACAGCCGAGCCAGCGACTGCGGCAGTGCCGGCAAGCTCTCCAGTCCCACGACGGCTTCGAGGATTGCGTCCGAGCCGAATTGGCGGCGGAAGCCGATGGTCTGCCCGATGGCGGTCTGCAACGTATCGGGATCGCACGGCTTGGCCATGAACTGATGGGCCGGCCCCGCCGCCTGCAGGATGCCCTCCTCCTCAGTGAAGCCGGAAAGGATGAAGCGCGCGGTGCCGGGACTGTCGCGCCGCACATGGGCCAGGAGGGTGGCACCGCTCATCTCCGGCATGCGCATGTCCGAAACGACCAGATCGAAACGCTCGCTCGCCAAAACACCGAGGGCGGCCTTGGCCGACTCGTTGAAATGCATGTCCCACTCGCGCCGCCTCGAGCGCAACATGCGGCGCAAGCCCTGGAGCACCATCGGCTCGTCGTCGACGAAGAGCAGCCTGGTCATGCCACCGCCTGCTCCGGATTGGCCGCCGCCTCGTCCGGTTCGAGCGGCAGGCGCACGATGAAGGTCGTGCCCTGTCCGGGCTCGCTCTCGAAAGTCAGTTCGCCACCATGTCGCGCAACGATGATATCGCGAGCGATTGACAGCCCCTGTCCGGTGCCCTTGCCGACGTCCTTGGTGGTGAAGAAGGGATCGAAGATGCGCGCGGCGATGTCCTCGGGGATGCCGGTGCCGCTGTCGCTGATCCGCACCTCGGCCCAAGTCTCGTCGCGGCGTGTCGAGATCGCCAGTCGGCCCTGCGCCGCCTCCGTGTCGCCGATCGCATGCGCGCCATTGACGATCAGATTGAGGATGACCTGGTTGAACTCGGCGGCCAGACAGGGCACCAGGCCCAGGTCCGGATCGAGATCGAGATCGAGTTCGGCGACCTGCTTCCATTCGCTGCGCGAGACCGCCAGCGCGTTCTCGATCGCACGGTTGAGGTCGTTCGGTGCCTTGGTCTTCGAGCCCGGATGCGAGAACTCCTTCATGGCGAGCACGATGCCGGCGACCTGGTTGACGCCCTGCAAGGACTGCTCGATCGCCTTGGGCGCCTCCTCCATCAGGTAATCGAGGTCCGCTTCCTCGACCGCCGCCTTGGCCGCCTCGAGCGCATCGGCCGGGTCCCTCGACTGCGTGAGCGCCTCGACGAGTGCCGCATGCTTCTCGACGACTTGAGTGAGGTCGTCGAAGCTCTCGGAGATGAAACGCAGGTTGTCGCCGATGTACTGGATCGGCGTGTTGATCTCGTGGGCGATGCCGCCGGCAAGCGTACCGATGGCTTCGAGCTTCTGCGACTGATTGAGCTGCGCCTCGAGCTGCTGGCGCTCGCGGTCGCGCTCGACCCGCACCGTGACGTCACGGATCACGACGATGACGATGCGCTCGTTCTCGACCTTGGTATCCGAGACCGAGAACTCGGCGGGGAAGCGGCTGCCGTCCTTGCGCACGGCGATCTCGGCCGGGATGCCGTCGAGCAGCGGCAGGTTCTCGCTTTCCAGGAGCAGCGTCTCGTCGGGCGCCTCGGCATTGTCGGAGACCAAGGGAATCAGGGACCAGACGCTGCGCCCCTCGAACTCCGAGCCGGTATAGCCGAACATGCTGCCGGCGCTCTGGTTGCTGGAGAGAATGTGGCCCTCGCGGTCGACGGTGAAGATCGCGGCGGAGACCGCGTCGACGATGGCCTGCGTGCGCTCGTGCGCCTCCAGCAGCTCGTCGGCGAAGGCGCGCATGACCTGGTCCGAGCGATAGAGCTCGGCGGCCTTGGTCTCGAGCAAACGCTCGGCCTCCTGGCGCGCCCGCCGCTCGCGCTCCAGCCGGCGCTGGAGCAGCGCCAGCTCTTCGCTCATTGCGGCACCTTCTTCAGCGTGAACAGGGCCTCGGTGCCATCCTCCTTGATCAGGTCGAGCTCGACCTCGATCGACTCCTCGAACTGCTCGATGGTGGCGTCGATCAGGCCCGCGCAGACCTTGACCAGGCCGCGCGGCGAGGAGTAGCGCAGCGTCATCTGGTCGGCGGCCGGATAGGCGGTCTCGAAGCGCGGCAGCTCGGTATCCGCATAGAGTTTGCGCACGTCGACGTGGATCTTGTCCTCGATGTCGTCGAGGAACGCGAAGACCGAGCCGGCCTCCTCGAAGTACTGCGGATAAAGCGCGGCAAAGCGCCATAGCAAGTGGCGCCCGAACTCGTAGAGCAGATCGGCGGCCGGCAGGCCCGTCTCGTCGCTCAGGCAACCCACCAAGCGGACCATCTCCGCGACATCGTAGGTGCCGACGGCCGTGTAGGCGCCACCGTTCGGCAGTTCCGCCTTCTCGACGACGGCCTCGGTGACGGCAGGCGAGAACTTGGCGTCCACCAAGTTCATGAATTCCGTGAAGACGACACCTTTCATGGCCGGACCTCCTCGCGTCGGCAGAGGATCACGCGCGGAGGCCGGCAAACCGTGATGTTGCCGAGAGATCAGTCAGGACACCGGACCCGCTGCGTGACTATATCTTTCGGGTAGCACTAAATGCTTAAGGATTTGCTGAACTGTTTCAGCGGGTTGTTAACCTTTGCAGCAATCGCGGCATCCAAGATCCCAGCTGACTCGCGTTGAATTCCGTCGGATGCGGGCACGCGAGCAGCTCGCCCTCATGGTGGCGTTGTGAGAGTGATTTCGTAGTCGTCGAGTGCATCCAGCAGATCAGCGTGTGTAATCAATGCACTGACGTCCATCGCTTGCAGCTTGCCGATCGCCCGGTCAAACACGGCGACACAGAGATGACCAGTGAACCGCGACTGGAACAAGAAGCCGTCGGCGTGTGGAACTTGGCGGTAGGTCGCGGCCGAAAGCGCCCGACCGGCGGCGTGGTTTGAATTGTGAGCGACCGCTGAGGGTGCGGCGATGCGGATGGGGCCGTCCGCAGTAAGATCCACGAGCGAAAGCGGAGCGTCGGAGCAGAATGCGACGACCCAGCGGCTCTCGATATCAGACCTCGGGATTTGCCGCCTCTTGCGCCGGTCGAAGCGGTTGCGGACGATCGCTTCCCAAAAGCTGCAGCGCACGGCCTCGGAAGCGTAGAGCACGCTGAACCTGCCCTCAGGATCTCCGAAACGGCTCGGCGCCGGCACGACACCGAAGGGACTATCAACGTGATGGCTCCGAATGACGCGGAACATTCGCTCGAGCTGGGTTGCCCGGAGCTGCTTGCCGATCCGCGCGGGATCGTATTCTAGACTCACGCAAAGTCGCCTTGGGCGTCGCCTTGCGCTGCCGCAACGACGCCTTCGACATCCCCGTCTCGCAAAAGGCTCAGCGGCGTTGCGCCGTCGAGCGCATTGAGCGGCGTCGTCAGCCAGACCCAGGCTGCATAGCCATCGGGGAAATGCGCAGCGATACGCTCGATCCCCGCAAGCGGCCGGCCACGCGTGTCGAGCTGGCCGGCGGGAAAGACGACGCCGCGCTTGGCTCCCTCCCAGCCCAAAACGCGGCCCTTCTTCAGCCAACCGTGGACGGATTGGCGGGTCTTGAGGCCGGTGCGCTTGGCCAACTCGTCCGAGGTCAGCAGATCCGTCTCTCGGCCCTTTCTGGTACGTGCATCGAGACGTCTCTGCGCTTCGGCTTCGTCCAGCAAGGCCGATTTCGCGTCGCCGACCGACTCTGTCTTTGCGACATCGCTGTTCGTTGCGCCAAGCGTGCTCGCCGTGGCGGCGAGTGCCGAGGCAACCGCGGTCGGATTGGCGGCCAGTGCCGCGACGGCTGTCGCACTGAATCGTTTCGCAGCCTTGCGCACCGCGTCGGCCAGCTCATCGACGTTCTGAGCCTTGGTCTGAGCCATCTGCGCCCTCCTGGAGAGGTCTTCGCCTATGGTCTCATATTTGTCTATCTCGTCTATTTTGTCAATTCAGGCAATTCCGCCAACGCTCCTTCACACGGGGAACTTATCGGCGGCCGCCGAATACACATCTGCTGCGAAAAGTGGATAGCACCACGAAATGCAGACGATCTTAAATGTCTGGAGAACGAAGCGCTGCAAGTAGTCATGCGAACAGCACCGATCTCACCGAGAAATCAGGGCCTTACGCTTCTCGTGTCCGGAAAAGGTATGGAGCGGGCGATGAGATTCGAACTCACGACTTCAACCTTGGCAAGGTTGCGCTCTACCCCTGAGCTACGCCCGCATAGACGCGAAACAGGCACTTAAACCTTTCCGTCGCGCTTTTCAAGAATGGAGTTGGCGGCCTAACAAAGCCTTTGCAGGTTGGCACGCGCGCATCGCTTGCCCGGAATGTGCCCACGGCGCTAAGGTCGCGCGCCATGAACGAGACCGCCGCCGAAACCCCAGCCGTCCTGGCCGACGGCAGCGCGCCCTGCGGCCCGGGCGAGCTGCTGCGCCGCCTGGAAGAGCTGGGCATGCAGACCCGCACCATGACCCATCCGCCCGTGTTCACGGTCGAGGAGTCCAAGGCTCTGTGTGGCCAGATCGATGGGGCGCATATCAAGAACCTGTTCCTGCGCGACAAGAAGGGCGTGATGTGGCTGCTGGTCTGCCTCGAAGACCGGCAGATCGACCTCAAGGCCCTGGCGGCCCACCTCGGCGCGGGCCGGCTTTCCTTCGGCAGTCCCGGGCGGCTGATGAAGTACCTCGGCGTCTCGCCCGGCTCGGTTACGCCCTTTGCCGTGATCAACGACAAGCAAGGCGCGGTCACGGTTGTGCTCGATCAGGCCTTGCTCGAGATCGCGCCGGTCAACGCTCACCCCTTGGTCAACGACATGACCACCTCGATCGCGCCGGAGGATCTGCTGCGCTTTCTCGAGGCCGAAGGACACAAGCCGGAAATCCTCGATATCGAGCCGCTTTGCACCTGAAACCGGGGGAGCCACCCGGGTCCGGGCCGGGGCTTGCTTCGGACTAGGCAAGCGTCCATCTTTGAAGCGCGCTTGGCCCGCTCGGGCCGAGGCAGGAGTTGAATGCGACGACCGCCGCCACCGCCGTGGCGCGGGACCGAGAGGACCAGGACGATGGAAACCATCATCGGCGCGGACAATCCCGCCGCCGCCCACGGCGCCGGAGCGCACGGTGACCTGATCAAAGACAGTAGCGCGGCAACCTTCGCCGCCGACGTGCTCGACGCCTCGATGACGGTCCCGGTGATCGTCGACTTCTGGGCGCCCTGGTGCGGCCCCTGCAAGACGCTCGGCCCGGCGCTCGAAAAGGCCGTCACCGAGGCGCGCGGCGCAGTGCGCATGGTCAAGGTGAACATCGACGAGAATCAGGAGATCGCCGCCCAGCTTCGGGTGCAGTCGATCCCGACCGTCTACGCCTTTTTCCAGGGCCGGCCGGTCGACGGCTTCGTCGGCGCCCAGCCCGAAAGCCAGATCAAACAGTTCGTCGCGCGTCTCGCCGAGACCGCCGGCACGACGGCCGGCCCCTCGCCGGTCGATCAGGCCCTGGAGCAAGCCCAGGCCGCGCTCGAGGCCGGACAGGCCGGCGCCGCCTCCGCCCTCTACGGCCAGGTCCTGCAGCAAGAGCCGGACAACGCGACGGCGATCGCCGGCATGATCCGCTGCCGCCTCGCCGCCGGCGACGCGGCCGGCGCAAAGCAGATGTTCGACGGCTTGAGCGACGAGCAGAAGGCGCTGCCGGAGCTTGCCTCGGTGGCGGCTTCGCTGGAGCTCGCCGAAGCAGCCTCCGCGGCCGGCCCGATCCCGGAGCTGCAGGCCAAGCTCGGCCAAGACGAGAACGATCATCAGACGCGCTTCGATCTGGCCCTGGCGCTGATCGCCGCCGAGCAGAAGGAGGCCGCGACCGACGCCCTGCTCGAGATCGTGCGCCGCAACCGCGCCTGGAACGAGGAGGCGGCGCGCAAGCAGTTGCTCAAGCTGTTCGAGGCCTGGGGCCCGACCGATCCCTTGACCGTCGAGACCCGGCGTCGGCTGTCGTCCCTGCTGTTTTCATGAGCCGCAGCGTCTTCGATCCCGAGTTCGAGCAGCTTCCCGACGTTCTTCCGATCTTTCCGCTCGACGGCGCGCTGCTGCTGCCGGGCGGCCGTCTGCCGCTCAACATCTTCGAGCCGCGCTATCTGAACATGGTGCGCGATGCCCTGGCCAGCGGACGCGAGATCGGCATGGTGCAGCCGCGCGCCACCGAGGCCGGCGAGCAGCCGGCGGTTTACGAGACCGGCTGCGCCGGACGCATCATCACCTTCGGCGAGACCGACGACGGCCGCTATCTCATCACCCTGGCCGGCTTGATCCGCTTCGAGATCGGCTCCGAGCTGCCACTGCACGCCGGCTATCGTCGGGTCGTGCCGCGCTACGAGCGCTTTCGTGCCGACCTGGACGAGGACGAGCGGCCGATCGAGCGCGAGGCCCTGCTCGAGGCCCTCAAGCGCTACTTCTCCTGCACCGGGATCGAGGGCGACTGGGACGCGATCGAAGAGACCCCCGACGAGCGGCTGGTCGCCGCCCTGGCCATGAGCTGCCCCTTCCAGCCGTCCGAGAAGCAGGCACTGCTCGAGGCCATGACCCTGCCGGAGCGGGCCGAGACCATGATCGCGATCCTGCGCATGACGGCCCACGGCGAGGACGGCGAGGCGCAGGCGCATTGACGACGGATGCGGATACGGCACCGCGCGAGAGAGGAGGTCCCATGGCGAACGACAAGGCCGCGGTCGATCCGAAGCTGCTGGAGATTCTGGTCTGCCCGGTGACCAAAGGGCCGCTCGACTACGACGCCGAAGCGCAGGAGCTGATCAGCCGGGGGGCTGGCCTGGCCTATCCGATCCGCGACGGCATCCCGATCATGCTGCCCGACGAGGCGCGACAGCTCGAAGACTGACCCGGAAGAGGCGACGCTCGACATGGAAGAGATCGGCAGCTCTGATCCCGGTACCCGTCATTGGCCGGCCGAGATTCGCTACAAGCGCGAGGACAAGCGGCTCGAAGTCGATTTCGACAACGGCATGACCTTCGCCTATCCGGCCGAGTACCTGCGGGTGGAAAGCCCCTCGGCCGAGGTGCAGGGCCACGGCCCCGGCCAGAAGCAGATCGTGCCCGGGCGCCGCCACGTCGGCATCATGGAGATCGAGCCGGTCGGCAACTACGCGGTGCGCCTGAAGTTCGATGACCTGCACGACACCGGCATCTACTCCTGGGCTTACCTCTACACGCTGGGCGAAGAACAGGAGGCACGCTGGTCGGCCTATCTCTCCGCCCTCGAGGAGAAGGGCCTCAGCCGCGAGCCGGCCGGACGGGGGTGACATCGAAGTGCGCGGTTCCGATTCGACGGCACACCGCAATCGCCCGGCCCCTCTGTTCTAACCGCTCCCGAATCGACACCGACAAGTCGCATCGCGGCTAGATCGCGGCTCTGGCGCTGGCCAAACTGCCCGCGTCAAACGCCTGTCGCGAGGTCGACCATGCCGGACGAATCGCCGCTGCTACCCGCAGACCTCTCGGTGCGACGCTTGAATGCCGGCGTCGACGCCGCGCTCCGGGACAACACCACGCAAATCGACATGCGCGCGCTCAGAGCCTACCGGCTGGAGCGGGTCCGCGCCCAGTTGCGCGCGCGCGACTACGCCGGCTGCCTGCTCTACGACCCGGTCAACATCCGCTACGCGACCGGCAGCACCAACATGAGCGTCTGGACCCTGCACAACCAGGTCCGCTACTGCTACGTGCCGACCGAGGGGCCGGTCACGCTGTTCGACTTCCACAACTGCGAGCACCTCTCCGCCCACCTCGAAACCGTCGCCGAGGTCCGCCCCGCCACCGACTGGTACTACTTCGGCGCCGGCCCGCGCTACGCCGAGCGCGCCCAGCGCTGGGCCGACGAGCTGGCCGATCTGATCGCGGCCCACGGCGGCGGCAACAAGCGGGTCGCCTTCGACCACTGCGATCCCGCCGGCGCGGCCGCGCTGATCGCCCATGGCATCGAGCTCCACAACGGCCAGGAAGTTCTGGAGCAGGCGCGCCTGCACAAGTCGGCCGAGGAGCTCGCCTGCATCGTGCAGGCGGTCGCGGTCTGCGAGGCCGGGCTCGCGCGCATGCGCGCGGCGATCGAGCCCGGCATGACCGAGACCGAGGTCTGGTCGGTCCTGCACCAGACCAACATCGCCATGGGCGGCGAGTGGATCGAGACCCGACTGCTGTCCTCGGGCCCGCGTACCAACCCCTGGTTCCAGGAATGCGGCCAGCGCATCATCCGGCCCGGCGACCTGATCGCGGTCGATACCGACCTGATCGGGCCGTTCGGCTATTGCGCCGACATCTCGCGCACCTTCTTCTGCGGCCCCGGCCGGCCGAGCGACGAGCAGCGCCGGCTCTACCGCCTGGCGCGCGAGCAGATCGAGACCAACTGCGCCTTGATCCGACCCGGGATGACCTACCGCGAGCTGGTCGAGACCGGCTGGCAGATGCCCGAGCGCTGCAAGCCCAATCGCTACTCCGCCGTCATCCACGGCGTCGGCCTCTGCGACGAGTATCCGCTCGTGCCGTATCTCGAGGACTTCGAGCAGGCCTACGACGGCGTCATCGAGCCCGGCATGACGATCTGCGTGGAGAGCTACATCGGCGAGGAAGGCGGCCACGAAGGCGTGAAGCTGGAAGAGCAGGTGCTGATCACCGAGACCGGGATCGAGCGGATCTCGACCTTCCCCTACGAGGACGACCTGATGGGCCGGGAGGTTTAGAGCGAGGAACGTCGATCTCGACCCTCGCTTCTCTGCGCCCGTTCGACCCCCATCCCCTCGTGCGGAGAGCTTGTGCGTTCTTTGGCTCGGATTGTCGCGCTGCGCTGCAAGAGCAGCGTGCGTGCTTCGAGACGCGTCCTGAAGGACGCTCCTCAGCATGAGGTAGACCTCTGATGGCACAAAGAAAAGTCCTCATCCTGAGGAGCCCGCCTTGGCGGGCGTCTCGAAGGACGCACGATGGCGTTCCAGGTCCGGAACAATTTTCTCGTAAACTCTGAGCTTGTCGAAGGGTTCGGCCACAAACCGAGCAAAGCTCAGCATGAGGGGATGGGGTGATTTCGAAATGCGAATTAGCGCGCTTGGTCCAAACCCCGCGTTCCCTACGGCTTCGCCTTGTAGACCACCAGCGGCTTGGCCGCATCGAGGCGGCCGATGACCGGGTCCCAGCCGGCCGGGCAGGGTCGGGTCGTGGTGTTCTGGCGGCAGGCGAGGCCGTACTCGATGACCTTGCGGCCGCCGTCGAGCTGCTGGCCGGTGACCGGTATTTCCTCGGGCGAGAAGGGGTCCATGCGCCAGGCGCGCTGGGCGACGTAGAAGGCCTCCTCGCCCATGACCGCGCGGAACAGGGTGACCTCGCCCATGCCGGTGAGCTTGTTGCGGGTGCAGGCCAGCACACGCAAGGCGCCCGGATAGCCATTGGCCGGCATGCCTTCGATGTCGGTGGCCAGGACCTGCTCGCAGGACTGGGCATAGTGGTCGGCGAGCTTGGCCAGGAACTGGTCGGGCGAGAGGTCGATCAGCTTGGGAAAGAGCTGGTAGGCGATCATGTCGCGCCAGTCCTTGGCCGGCTGGCCCCGCGGGACCCACTCGACGTGATGGCCAATCTCGTTGCTCTCCTGGAAGCCGACGCCCCAGCCCTTGGGCAGGCCGGCGATATAGACCTCGCCCTTGCCGCCCTGCATGACGACGGTGTCGCCCGAATGGTTGCTGGTCTGCGCGCCCGCCGGCAGGTTCGCCGCCCAGAGCAGACAAGCCGTCGATAGCGCCACACGCGCCCAAGAAACGAGCATCCCTCTCCTCCCGTTCTGGGGCCTTATTGGTCCGTTTCGCGCAGACTAGAGCGTTTTGCGCTCAATTGGAATCGGCACCGGCGCGGGCCGCGGTCGGACCGCCTGAGCCGGCGCTCAAAGGGCCTCGCCGCGAATCAGGCGGGGCAGGTCGCCGACCAGGCCCATGGCATGGCGCATGAAAAAGCGCTTGGCCATCGGCATGCGGTTGACCGCGGCCAGACCCAGGTCGCGGACGAGGCGCAGCGGCGGCAAGTCGTTGGAGAAGAGCCGGTTCAAGCCGTCGGTCACCGCCAGCAGGGCGAGGTTGTCGGCACGGCGCCAACGCTCGTAGCGCCGCAAAACGGAAGCCTCGCCCGGGTCGAGCCCGAGACGCGCGGCATCGACGACCACCTCGGCCAGGGCGGCGATGTCGCGCAGCCCGAGATTGAAGCCCTGCCCGGCGATCGGGTGGATCGCGTGGGCGGCGTCGCCGACCAGCGCCAGACGATGATCGATGGTCCGCGTGGCGTAGGTCAGCGACAACGGATAGGACCAGCGCCGGCCCGATACGGAGAGCGCGCCCAGGCTGTCGCCGAAGCGGCGCCCCATCTCGCGCGCGAAGGCCGCGTCGTCGAGCGCCAGCAGTTGCTCGGCCAGCGCCCGGCGCTCGGTCCAAACGATCGAGGAGCGATGCCGAACCGCCCCGCCCGCCTCGACCGCGTCACGCAGCGGCAGCATGGCGAAGGGACCGGCGGGCAGGAAGCACTCGTGCGCGACGCCGTGATGCGGCAGCGCGTGGCCGACGGTGCAGACCAGCCCGGCCTGGGGATAGTCCCAGGCGAGGGTGCGGATCCCGGCCGCCTGGCGCAGCGGCGAGGCCCGGCCGTCGGCGGCGACCGCGAGGCGCGCGCGCAGCTGCGTGCCGTCTTCCAACGCCGCATGGACCCAGAGCCGTTCGCGTTCGAGGGAAGTCAACTGAGCGGGGGCGAAGGCACGGAGCCGGGCTTGGCGCCGGGCGCGCTTGTGCAGCGCGACGCGGGTGACCCGGTTCTCGACCATGTAGCCGAGCGGCCGGCCGTCGACCTCCTCGCGGTCGTAGTGCAGGAAGAGGGACGAGGCGGGCCGGCCGAGCTGGCCGTCGGAGACGCGGATCTGCAGGATCGGCTGCGCCTCCGGCGCCATATCGGCCCACAGGCCGGCCGCCGCCAGGGCCTGCTGCGAGCCGCGCGCGATGGCCGAGGCCCGGCCGTCATGGGCGTCGGAGAGGCCCGCGGTCGGATCGGCGCGATCGACGACCGCGACCTCGAGCCCGGCCTCGGCCAGGACGATCGCCAGGGTCATGCCGACCAGCCCGCCGCCGACCACCAGAACGTCGGCCTCGATGGGGGCGCCGGCGGCGTCTCCTTCGGCCGCGGAGGCGTTCGCTGAAGTCTTGTCGCTGCGCATGGCGCGCAGAGTGTCCGCCCAGACGGTCCCTGTCCAGGCCATCAGATACGAAGCATATTGCCTGAATTTTAATCATCACAATACATATGGCTAATATTTAATCAAAACCGAATGTCCTCCATCTGAGAATGCCGGCATCGGGCAACAGAATTGGCGGAAATCCGGGCATCCGGCACAGGATCGCCGGCTGGCACGCTTCTTGACTCCTGAAACGGCGGAAACGGGACGGTGCCGTCGATCGAGACAAACCGCAGGACAGGAGCGAGCGCCAGATGAAAATGATCTCTGCCGTCGTGAAGCCCTTCAAGATCGATGACGTGCGCGAGGCCCTGAACGGCTTGGGGGTCGAGGGCCTGACCGTGACCGAGGTCAGGGGTTACGGGCGCCAGAAGGGGCAAACGGAGATCTATCGCGGCGCGGAATACGCGGTCCACTTCCTGCCGAAGGTCAAGATCGAGGTGGCCGTCGAGGACACGATGGTCGAGCCGGTCGTCGAGACGATCCAGAAGTCGGCCGCCACCGGGCGCATCGGCGACGGCAAGATCTTCGTTCTCGATCTCTCCCATGCGGTCCGCATCCGGACCGGCGAAATCAATAGCGAGGCGATTTAGGAGATGGTGGCATGAAAGCCCTTCCAAGACTTCTTTCCGTGACCGGCCTGGCGGCCGGGCTCAGCATTTGGGCCGCAGCGCCGGCCGCGGCCGAGGTTTCGGCCGAGGCCAGCTACGTCTTCAACACCTTTTCGTTCCTGGTCCACGGCTTCCTGGTGATGTGGATGGCCGCTGGCTTCGCGATGCTCGAGTCGGGCTTGGTGCGGACCAAGAACACCGCCGCCATCTGCCTGAAGAACATCGCGCTCTATTCGGTCGCGGGCATCATGTACTACATCATCGGCTACAACCTGATGTACGTCGATGTCAGCGGCGTCATGGGCTCGATCGCCTTTCTCTACAACCCGGGCGATGCCGAGCTGGCCCTGCTGAACGCCGACGAGGCGACGCCCGAGATGGTCGCCGCCGTCACCGACAGCGGCTATTCGGTCGCCTCCGACTGGTTCTTCCAGATGGTCTTCGTGGCGACCGCAGCCTCGATCGTCTCCGGCACCCTGGCCGAGCGCATCAAGGTCTGGCCGTTCCTGATCTTCGTCGTGGTGCTGACCGGCATCCTCTACCCGATCCAGGGCTCCTGGAGCTGGGGCGGCGGCTTCCTGTCGGAGATGGGCTTCTCCGACTTCGCGGGCTCGACGATCGTGCACTCGGCCGGCGGCTGGGCGGCGCTCACCGGTGCCATCATCCTCGGCGCGCGGCGCGGCAAGTACGGCCCCGACGGGCGGGTGAACGTCATGCCTGGCGCCAACCTGCCGCTCGCGACGCTGGGCACCTTCGTGCTCTGGTTCGGCTGGTTCGGCTTCAACGGCGGCTCGCAGCTCGCCCTGGGCTCGGCGCTCGACGCCACGGCCATGGCGATCGTCTACGTCAACACCAACCTGGCCGCGGCCGGCGGCGTGGTGGCGGCGATGCTGCTCTGCCAGGCGATCTACAAGAAGATCGACCTCACCATGGCGCTCAACGGCGCGATCGCCGGCCTGGTCGCGATCACCGCCGGGCCCGACCTGCAGAACCATCTGGTCGCGATCATCGTCGGCGCGGTCGGCGGTGCCCTGGTGGTCTTCGCCATCCCGCTGCTCGACAAGGTCAAGATCGACGACGTGGTCGGCGCGATCTCGGCCCACCTGGTGGCCGGCATCTGGGGCACCCTCGCCGTCGGCATCTTCGGCGCCGGCAGCCTGGTCACCCAGATCGTCGGCATCGTCGCCGTGGGCGCCTTCATGGCGGTGACCTCCGCGGCGCTGTGGCTGGCGCTGAAGTACACCATGGGTATCCGCGTTTCCGAGGAAGACGAAGAGCTGGGCCTCGACAAGGCCGAGCTCGGCCTCGAGGCCTACCCCGAGTTCGGACAGGGCTCGAAAACGATTTAACCCTGCCGTGCCAACGGCAATTTCCCACCGCCTGGACCCGGAAGGCTCGCCTTCCGGGTTCTTTTTCCGTGTGATCAAGGACCGGCGGAAACAAGGCGCAGTTGCCACTTTCCTTTGCCGTCATTGCGAACGAAGTGAAGCAATCCAGTCACGCCGGAAGCACAGCATTCAGTGGCGGCGAACCCGAACCCGGCCTTGGCGCACTGTCCCAACTCATGATCAATCCGGTCAACATGCTTGCTATTGATGAGACATCGTCGCTCGCGCTTTCAGACAGTCACCGGCACCCCTTCTTAGCTACTGAGCTGAGCGTGTTTTCGGAGAACGAGATATGGACACCCGCGATACCGCCCTTACTAAGCTGATCAGTAAGTGGATCGGATCCTGGCCTCAGAACTATCGCTGCAAGGGGCTGGGCAGGTCAGAGGGGCGTTCGGTTGAGATGCTGATTGGCGGATCGAGAGTTAGTCGTCCGTTTGCTTGTAGTCCTCTTGCCGCATCTCGGCCAAACGTTGTGTGAGCACCTGTTTGGCAACATCATTTTCAGTCTTACCTAGGACCGTGTGTTGCGCCAGCCAACCGAGGTAAGCATGTAGCCGTGCAGAAACTGAGAAGCGAACGTCTCGCTTAATGGCTTCATTGTCGTCAGCCATGGCGTCAAGTCTCGTCAGGTTTCGTCAGATCTCGTCAGATATTGACGATTTCTCCCTTGATTGGCGAATCAAACCCGTGCAGAATCCGAGTCGATTCGTTAGTGCAAACTGAGGTACAAAAGAAAAGGGCGGTTCTGTAAGGAACCGCCTGAGGTGAGGCCCGGGTCGGAATCGAACCGACTTCTACGACCTTGCTGGGGCGTCGCATTACCATTCTGCCACCGGGCCATTCGACGGGCCGGCCTTCGGGCCGGCTCTTCTCTTTGCCTTGTGGCAGATACGATGTTAACCACACGATGTTGTGCAATTCAAGATATTGCGGAGAAATCGCGGACTTCTGCCCTATATGTGGTATGAGGATCTTAATGTTGCGTTGATCTCCATCTCTGCCGGTAACCTGAGCACTTTCTGCTGACAGGATGGGCCATAGTCGTGGGCACGGTTAGGCCATACTGTCCACGCTTCTGGTTCCGCCGACAGTTGCCATCCGAAATGTCCAGCTATGTCGGATAGAGAAGGCTCTCCGTCCACAGGGCGATCGCACGGGCGATCTTCGCCCGTGGTTGAGTCGGTGGCTGCACCCTGGATTGCCGCGCTTCGCTCGCAATGACGGCAAGGAGCATGTTGAGCCCCCCGCCTTGTACTTTCACAGCAGTTCAAGAGTCCCGCCCAAACCCTTCAACTTGTACCAGGAATTGCCAGAGGCTAGACTCCGTCTCTGACCGAGTCCCTTGCAAGCGGCGGCTGCGAGGCAACACTTCCGCGTTGAGGAACAGCCGTCACGGCCAAACCGGGTCGCGCCGCCC
>JAKSDN010001529.1 GCA_022360075.1 Kiloniellales bacterium
GCCCAGAGCTATCCGCGCACCAGCTTCGAGTCGCCGCTCGACACCTACGACACCAACATCCAGGGCACCGCGCGCGTGCTGGAGGCGCTACGCGAATACGCGCCGGAGGCCGTGACCCATGTCTGCGCCTCCTCGGAGGTTTTCGGCCGCGTGCCCAAGGACAAGGTGCCGATCGGCGAGGAATGCACCTTCCATCCCGCGAGCCCCTACGCGATTTCCAAGGTCGGCACGGACCTGATCGGGCGCTACTACGCCGAAGCCTACGGCATGACGGTCATGACCACGCGCATGTTCACTCACACGGGGCCGCGCCGGGGCGATGTCTTCGCCGAATCGAGCTTCGCCAAGCAGGTCGCGATGATCGAACGCGACCTGATCGCGCCGGTGGTCAAGGTCGGCAACCTGGATTCGATGCGCACCGTGGCCGACGTGCGCGACGCGGTGCGCGCCTACTTCATGCTGGTCACCGTCGATCCCCAGCCCGGGGCCTACTACAACATCGGCGGCACGCACTCCTGCACGGTGCGCGAAATCCTCGACACCATCATCCGCCTCTCGTCGAAGGCCAATGAGATCAGTGTAGAGGTCGATCCGGCCCGATTGCGGCCGATCGACGCCGACCTCCAGGTGCCCGACACCTCGAAGTTCACCGCTCACACCGGCTGGCGGCCCGAGATCCCTTTCGAGAAGACCATCGGGGATCTGCTGGACTATTGGCGCGATCAGATAGAACGGCGCGGCAACGCTTTCGTCGTGCGCTGAACGGGCCGGCGGGCCTCGTTTCTCAATTGGGCGAGATGCGCTCCAGCAAGGCGCGGGCGTCGTCCGCGGCGGGGAAGTCGCCGTAGATCTTCAGCTTGACCAGGTTCTCCAGGTGCGAGCGCGCCTTGGCGGTCTCGCCGTTTTCGTGCAGGGCGACCGCCAGGTGATAGATCATCTCGGCATTGCCGGGCAGCTTCTCGGTGGCTTCCTGCAAGAGGGGCAGAGCCCGCTCCGCCTCGCCTTGCCGCACCAGGATCCAGCCCAGCGTGTCCATGATCGGCGCCGAGCCGGGGGCGAGCTCGAGCGCTTTTTCAGCGAAGGCCTTGGCTCGGGGGTCGCCGGCCTCGTCGTAGAGCCAAGCGAGGTTGTTGAGCACCACGGGGTTATTCTCGTTCGCCTCGTGCAGCCGCTCGTAGTGGCCCTTGGCCTCGTCGAAGCGCGCGTCGAACAGGAACGCGTCGGCCAGCGTGAGACGGGCTTGGTAATCCTCGGGGTTGGCCTCGACCCAGGCGTCGAGGCGGGCCGTCGCCCCCTGGCGCTGGCCGAGGCCGACGCGGGCCTGGAAGATGCGGACCGCGAGTGTTGAGTCGGGCTGCTTTTGCCAGCCGGATTCGTAGGCCGCCAGCGCGTCGGCATAGCGCTGGTCCTGCATTGAGACGTCGCCGATCAGCCGGTCCTCGAGCGTTGCTTGGGTGTGTTCCGCGGCGAGCCGCGCGGCCACGTCTCGGGTCTCGTCCAGGCTTCCGGAACCGCTGTCGAGCTCGGCCAGCAGCCGGACCAGCGCGGCGTAGGCCCCGACGTTGTCGGCATCGATCGCAACCGCTCGTTCGAGGGAGCGCAGGGCGCGCTGGCGGTCCGCGGTGGCAAGCTGCGCCTGGCCCAGCAAGAAATGGGCATTCGCCGAGTTCGGGGTGAGCGCGGCCAGGCGGCCATAGCTCTCGGCCGCGGCGCGGTACCGCTCGGCGGCCATTTGCGCCCGCCCCAGAGCGTCCAGGGCCTGAGGGTTGTTCGGGTGAGCCTGTTCGAGCTCGCGGCCCGCCGCCAGGGCTTTCTCGGTATCCTCGAGGGCGATGTAAGTGTTGACGAGGCGGATCTGCGGCTCGGGGGACTGCGGCGCGCTTTGCTGGGCTTCCTTGAGCCAACGCACCGCCTCCTCGGCCTGACCCTCGCGGGCCGCCAGCTCGGCCAGCGCGATCATTGCCGGCGCATAGTCCTCGTTGTGGGTCAGGACGTCGCCGAAGGTCTGCTTGGCCTGGTCGAGGTCGCCGTCGCGCAAGGCCAGGCGCGCCAGGCTCATGCGCGCCGGCGCATAGGCCTCGTCGCGCTCGAGCGCCGCCTGGAAGCGCTCTCGCGCGGCGGCGTCGTCGTTCTTGCCCAGATAGGCAGCGCCTTCCAGGTTCAGCGGCAAGGGGCTGTCGGGGAGCTGCTGGCGCAGCTCGGCGATCGCCTCCAGGGCCTTGTCGAAGTTCTGGCTTTGGAGCTGGAGAAGCGCGATCAGCACCCGCGTGCCGGTGGCCTCCGGCTCGAGGTCGAGCGAGGCTTCGAGACGATCGATCGCCTGCTGCGACTCGCCGGCGGCGAATTGGCTGAGCGCGAGCTGGGTGAGCAGGCGCGGCTCCTCCGGTGCCAGCGTCGCGGCCTTCTCGAAGAAGGCGGTCGCTTCCGTGAACTGCCGGTTCTGCAGGTGGGCGTTGCCGAGCAGGAGATAGATTTGCGGGTCGGCGTCGGCCTGCTCGAGGACCGGCGCCAAGACCTCGATCGCGCTGGGCGCCTCGGCTAGCCGGATCAAGGTCGAGGCGAGGAGCTTTCGGGTCGCCACGTGCCCCGGCGAGAGGCCGAGGTGGCGCCGGAGGCTTTGGCGGGCTTGTTCGAGCTCGTTCTCGGCATAGGCGACCGCGCCGCGCAGGAAAATCGCCGGGGCGAAGTCGTCGAGACGCGGCCCGGCACGC
>JAKSDN010000814.1 GCA_022360075.1 Kiloniellales bacterium
CCGGCCTGCAGCCGACGATCCGGCAGGATCACCGCTCCGCCTGCCTGCACAGCGCCGAGCTCACCGCGACGAGAGAACGGGCATGACCGGCGAGCTGCGGGACAGGAGCGATCATGAGCCCCTGTTGCAGGTCGAAGATCTCAGCAAGGTCTTCGGTCATCGCGCCCTGCCGTTTCAACGCGCGCGACCCGAGGTGCGCGCCGTCGACGGGGTCAGCCTGTCGCTGCGTCGCGGCGAGACGCTGGGCATCGTCGGGGAGACGGGGTCCGGGAAGAGCACGCTCGGCCGGCTCCTGATCCGCTTGCTCGACCCCACCGGCGGCCGCATCGTCTTCGACGGACGCGACATCACCAGCCTGGCGCAGGCGCGGATGCGCCGGCTGCGCCACGAGATGCAGATGGTCTTTCAGGACCCTTACGGCTCGCTCGACCCGCGCATGAAGGTCGGCTCCATCGTCGCGGAGCCGATGTTGGTCCACGGCGCGGAACGCTCCGGCATCGCCCGCCGTACCGCCGAGATTCTCGAACGGGTCGGCCTCGCCCCGGCCATGGCCGAGCGCTATCCGCATGAGTTCTCAGGTGGCCAACGCCAACGCATCGGCATCGCGCGCGCGATGGCCCTCGATCCCAAGCTGCTGATCCTCGACGAACCGGTATCCGCGCTCGACGTGTCGATCCAGGCGCAGATCCTCAACTTGCTGCGCGACATTCAGCGCCAATCCGGCGTTGCCTATATCTTCATCGCCCACGATCTCGCCGTCGTGCGGCACATCTCCGGGCGCGTCGCCGTGATGTATCTCGGGCGCATCGTGGAGACGGCGCCGCGCGAGCGTCTCTATGCCGCGCCGCGGCACCCCTACACCGCCTCGCTCCTATCGGCGGTGCCGATCCCCAATCTGCGGGCGGAGCGGCAGCGCAAGCGCATCGCGCTCTACGGCGAGATCGGCTCCGCGACCGCCCTGCCCAGTGGCTGCCGCTTCCATCCGCGCTGTTTCAAGGCCCGGCTCGTCGCCAGCGGCGGCGGGGTCGCGACCGCGACACTGCCCAAGGGCGTGGCGGTGCCGAGACGCTGCGTGGACAGCGAGCCCCAGCTCGCCAACGACGGCAGCGGCCACTTCGCGGCCTGCCATTTCCCGTTGGCGCCGAGCGGCGCGGAGGCTCGGGACACGGCATCCTTCGCAACCGGACAGTCAAGGAGGCATTCGTGAGTGAGAACCTTGAAAGCAACTATGCCGGTGTGTTCGACGGCGAAATCGGTTTCGGAGAAAGACCCGCCGTTATCGTGATCGACTTCACGAAGGCTTACACGACGAAGGGCTCGCCGTTCTACGCCGATGGCGTCGTCTCGGCGGTCTCGGAGAGCGTGGCGCTCCTGTCCGCCGCCCGCAAGGCGCAAGTCCCGATCATCTACACGAAGGTGATGTACCACCCCTCCGGCATCGATGGCGGGCTCTTCGTCAAGAAGGTTCCGTCCCTTCGCAAGCTGGTGCAAGGCGAGCCGCTCGTCGAGATCGACGATGCGCTCGCGCCGCGGGAAGACGAGCTCGTGATCGTCAAGAGCTACCCGAGCTGCTTCTTCGGCACCTCGTTGATCGCGACGCTCAAGGCGCTGAGCGTCGATACCCTGGTCCTGATCGGCTGCTCGACGAGCGGCTGCGTGCGAGCGACCGCGGTCGACGGTCTCCAGTACGGCTACCACGTGATCGTGCCGCGTGAATGCGTCGGCGATCGCCACGCAGCGCCCCATGACGCCAATCTCTTCGACATCAACGCGAAGTACGGCGACGTGGTGGCCAAGGCCGACGTCATCGCACGCTTCAACGCGATCGCCGGGCAAGCGGCGGCTTAGCGCCCGGCGAGACAGTCATCCGAGCAACGAGGAAAACCCCATGACAGCGCAGACTCCGAACCTATCGGACGAGGTCTTCGTCTATTGGCAGACCGGCTGCACGAGCTGCCTTAGGACGAAGGAGTTCCTCACCGAGCATGGCATCGCGTTCCACTCGCGCAACGTCCTCGAGGACGAGACGGCCCTCGACGAGCTCGCCCGCTTCGGGCTGCGCCAGGTGCCGATCGTGGTGCGCGGCGACGCCTGGGCGAACGGCCAGATACTCGGTGACGTCGCCCGGCTCGTCGGCATCGACTGGGGCAAGGCGCGGATCTTGCCGCCCGAAGAGCTGCACCGCCGTCTCAACACGATCATGCAGGGGAGCGATCGTTTCCTGCGCCAGCTTCCGACGGAAAGCCTGCAAACCCACTTGCCGAACCGTCCGCGCAGCTATGCCGACCTCGTCTACCACATCTACAACATCATCGACGCCTTCGTTGAGCACGAAGAGGGCATCCCGCTGGTCTACGAGGCCTACTACCGGCTGCCACCGCCCGAGATGCAGACCATCGATGGGCTGGGCGGCTACGGCAGTCATGTCGCGAAGCGTCTGAACGATTGGTTCAGCGGACCGGGGCGGAGCGCCGACTGGTCGGCGACCGCGCAGGTCTACTACGGCAAGCAGACGCGCCATCAGTTCCTCGAGCGCACGGCCTGGCACAGCGGTCAGCACGCGCGCCAGCTCATGTGGACGCTCGAACGCATGGGCATTGCCCCGGACGGATCGCTCGGACCGGAGACGTTCCAGGGCCTGCCGATGCCGGAGAAGGTTTGGGACAGCGAGAACGACGCGGCGTGAGGCTCGCGCGTGCCATGTTTCTCCAACTGAAGGGGCAAAGATGCCGACGACGCTGTTCGACAAGATCTGGAACGCCCACAGCATCACGACCAGACCCGACGGTCACACTCTCCTCTTCGTCGACAGGCACCTCGTGCACGACGCCACGGCACAGGCCTTCGACGCCATCGAAGAGCTCGGGCTGAAGGTCCGCAGACCCGACCTCACCATCGGAGCCGCGGATCACTACGTCAACACGGTCGGCAGCCTGGCGGAGCAGCGCCCGGCCCTGGCCGAGATGACCCATCGGCTGCTCGACAACGCGCGAAAGTCGGACTTCACCGCCTTCGGCTTCGGCGACCCGCGACAGGGCATCGTGCACGTCATAGGCCCGGAGCTGGGCTTTACGCTGCCCGGCACTGTCCTGGTCTGCGGCGACAGCCACACCGCGTCCCACGGCGCGCTGGGCGCGCTCGCCTTCGGGATCGGCGCCTCGGAAGTCGCCCACGTGCTCGCCACCCAGACGATCTGGCAGGCGAAACCCAAGCAAATGAGAATCAGCATCGACGGCGAGCTGGGGCCGGGTGTGACGGCCAAGGACGTCGTGCTGGAGATCATTCGAAGGATCGGTACGGATGGCGGGACCGGCTATGCCATCGAGTACCGGGGCGACGTCATCGACGCGTTGTCCATCGAAGCACGGCTCACGATCTGCAATATGACGATCGAGGCCGGGGCCCGCAGCGGGCTGGTCGCGCCGGACGATACGACGTTCGGCTATCTCCAGGGCCGGCCGCTGGCCCCGTCCGAAGAGATGTGGGAGCGGGCGGTCGGTGACTGGCGATCCCTACGAAGTGACGCCGACGCAGCCTTCGACCGCGAGATCGCCATCGACGGCCGCATGATCGAGCCGGTCGTGACCTGGGGCACGTCGCCGGAGCAGGCCGCCCCGATCTCGCAATCCATACCCGACCCGAGACAGGAGCCGGAGCCCTTGCGGCGGGAAGCGGCGGAGAAGGCGCTTGCCTACATGGACCTGCGGGCCGGCACGGCGTTGAGCGACGTCGCCATCGACCGCGTCTTCATCGGCTCCTGCACCAACAGCCGCATCGAGGATCTCAGAGCCGCCGCCAGGATCGCGAAGGGACGCCGCGCCAAGGTGCCGGCGATCGTCGTCCCCGGATCGGGACAGGTCAAACGGCAGGCCGAAGCCGAGGGCTTGGACCGGATCTTTCGTGCCGCCGGATTCGAGTGGCGCCAACCGGGCTGCTCCATGTGCGTCGCAATGAACGGCGATTCGGTGCCGCCCGGAGAGCGCTGCGCTTCGACCTCCAACAGGAACTTCGCCGGCCGGCAAGGGCGCGAGGCGCGTACCCACCTTCTCAGTCCACCGATGGCGGCTGCGGCTGCGATCAACGGGCGACTGACGGATGTGCGCAAGCTCGGGTTCGGAGAATGACATGCAAGCCTTTCGACGCCATCGGGGCCTTTTGGTGCCCCACATCGCCGCCAACGTCGACACCGACCAGATCATCCCCGCGCGCTTTCTCCATAGAGCGCGCAAGCAAGGCTACGGCGACCTCCTGTTCCACGACCTGCGCCGCGACGACACGGGCGGAGAGAAGCCGGGCTTCATCCTCAACCAAGCCCCCTATCGCGACGGCACGATCCTGCTGGCCGGCCCGAACTTCGGCTGTGGCTCGTCACGCGAGCACGCCGTTTGGGCGCTCGTCGACCACGGCTTCAAGGCCGTCATGGCGCCGAGTTTCGGCGATATCTTCTACAACAACTGCAACAAGAACGGCTTGCTCGCCATCGTCGCGGAGGAGGCCCTGCTGAAGGCGCTCGCCGATGAAGCGCGCCACCGGGCCGGGGCGAAGGCGACCATCGATCTTCCCGAACAGAGCATTACCTTAGAAGACGGTAGATGCTGGACTTTCTCGATCGACCCCTACCGGAAGCAGGCGCTGCTCGAGGGCGCATCGGAGATCGAGATGACCTTGAAGGCGATCGGCGAGATCGAGACGTTCGAGGCGACGCACATGGCGAAATCGCCCTGGATCACGGCCCGGCCGGTCCGAGCGATCTGAACCTGTCGAAGGTTTCGGCCTCGAAGCGAGCGCAGCTCTGGTTCGCTCTTGCCTTGCCCATGGCCGACAGCAATCCTCCAAATTCGACAAGCGCAGCATGAGGGCGACGGAGCTCGGCATGCACGGAGCAGCGAGAGCCAGTATCAACGACCCACGGTATTACGACGTCCCACCGTCTGTCCGATCGATCTGGTCCAGAAATCCAGCCATGCGCGACAAGGTCTCCTGCGGGTTCGAGTACATCGGGAAGTGGCCGGCATGGCTGATCTCGGCGACGGCCACACCACCCGCCCGGAGCTGACCGAGGTAGGGTAGGCCTCGGTTCTGCTCGCCGTGCATGAACA
>JAKSDN010001211.1 GCA_022360075.1 Kiloniellales bacterium
CCACCGCATGGGCCGACTTCCACTGGTTCATGCCCGCTTCGCGGCCCTGATAGATGACGCCCCGGCTGTCGCACAAAATGGCGTTGTTGTGGGGCATGCCCATCTCTTTGAGCAGCTCCACGCAGGCAATGGAGGCCGCGCCTGCGCCGAGCTGCTCAAGGCCATGGGCGTGCCGCAGGAGGCGATCCTGCTTTGCGACACCCGCGGGGTCATCTACCAGGGCCGCGAAGCCGGCATGAACCAGTGGAAGTCGGCCCATGCGGTGCCCAGCAAGGCGCGCAGCCTGGAGGGCGCGCTCAAGGGCGCCGACGTCTTCTTCGGCCTCTCGGTCAAGGACGCGGTGAACGAGGAGATGGTGCTGTCCATGGCCGAGAAGCCGATCATCTTCGCCATGGCCAACCCGGATCCCGAGATCGCGCCGGAAGCCGTGAAGGCGGTGCGCGACGACGCCATCATCGCGACCGGCCGCTCGGACTACCCGAACCAGGTCAACAACGTGCTGGGCTTCCCCTACATCTTCCGCGGCGCGCTGGACGTGCGCGCCTCGACCATCAACATGGAGATGAAGATCGCCGCGGCCCAGGCCCTGGCGGCGCTCGCCCGCGAGGACGTGCCCGACGAGGTCGACCGGGCCTATGCCGGCCGGCGACTGCGCTACGGGCCCGGCTACATCATTCCGGCGCCCTTCGACCCGCGCCTGATCGTCGACGTGCCCAAGGCGGTGGCCAAGGCGGCGATGGACAGCGGCGTCGCGCGGCGGCCCGTCGCCGACTTCGCGCACTACGCCCAGGAGCTCTCGGCCCGGCTCGACCCGACCACGGCCCGGTTGCACACGATTTTCGAGAAGGTGCGCGCCGCGCCCAAGCGGGTGGTCTTCGCCGAAGGCGAGGAGGAGACCTCGATCCGCGCCGCCATCACCTTTCACCAGTCGGGCTACGGCACGCCCGTGCTGGTCGCGCGCGAGGAGCGGGTCGCCGAGGCGCTGGCCGCCACCGGCCTCGACGGCAGCGGGCTGGAGATCCACAACGCCCGCCTTTCCGAGCGCAACCAGGCCTACACCGACTTCCTCTATCGGCGCCTGCAGCGCAGGGGCCGGCTCTATCGCGACTGCCAGCGCATGGTGAACCAGAACCGCAACGTCTTCGCCGCCTGCATGGTCGCCTGCGGCGAGGCCGATGCCATGGTCACCGGCCTGACCCGGACCTTCGCCATCGCCTTCGAGGATGTCTCGCGGGCACTCGATCAGCGCCGGGGCCACGAGGTCTTCGGCCTGTCGATCGTCGTCGCGCCCGAGCGCACGGTCTTCATCGCCGACACCACCGTGCATCAGTTCCCGGAGGCCGAGACTCTGGCCGACATCGCGATCCAAAGCGCCAACCAGGCACGCCTCATGGGCCACGAGCCCCGGGTGGCCTTCCTGTCCTTCTCGAACTTCGGCAATCCCATGTGGGCGCGCGCGCAGCACGTGCGCGACGCGGTCAAGCTGCTCGACGAGCGCGCCGTGGACTTCGAGTACGACGGCGAGATGCAGGCCAACGTCGCGCTCGACCCGGAGCTGATGCGCCAGCTCTATCCCTTCTGCCGGCTATCCGGCCCGGCCAACATCCTGGTCATGCCGGCGCTGCACTCGGCCAACATCGTCGCCAAGCTGATCCCGCGCATCGGCGCCGGCACGGTGATCGGCCCGATCATGATCGGGCTGGCGAAGCCGGTCCAGATCGTCCAGCTCGGCTCGAGCGTCAGCGATCTCGTCACCGCCGCGGCGCTCGCGGCCTACGAAGCCGAACAGAGCGAAACGCTGCTGTGACGCTCCCCGCCGGCTTGGCTGGGCAGGGACCAGCTCCGGTCGAATATATGCAAAAGCTTCACATCCCGATGCTACGATCGGGCCCGAGGGTCTCTTTTCGAGATTGCTGACGCATCGGACGGAAGCGGTCCGGGGCCGGCAGGATCTCCACACTCTGGCCTTTCCCTGACCGAATGTGGTACCGCGACGACTCTATGGCGCCAAGGACTCGAATCGCGTGAAGCGGGGCTCACATCTGCCGCCCTTGGCGGTCGCCGCCGTCGCCGGGCCCGGAGTGGTCGTGCTCCTCGTGCTGGCCTTGATGGGGCTGCTTGCCTGGACACCTGCGGTCCTCGGCGCGCTTATCGTCATGGCCGGCGCCTGTGCCCTGGTCTATCGCCATGCCAAACATCTCGATGCGCTGTCGACCTACGTTCAGGAGCTGGGACGCAGCGGCGCGGCCCGCCTGGGCCGGCCGCCCCACGTCGGCAGCCCGATCCTGAGCCCAGGCCTCGAGGACGCGCTGACCGAGGCGGCCGAGGAACGCCATCGCCGCCGGCTGGAGCTCGATGCCGTGATCGCCGGCAACGAGGCCATCGTCGAGAACCTGCCCGACCCGCTGATCATCCTCGACAGCCGGCGCCACATCGTCCGCGCCAATCCGGCCGCCGAGGAGCTTTTCGGCACCGGCATCGCCGGCCGCGACCTGACCGAGGTGCTGCGCGCGCCGGCCCTGCTCGACACGATCGACGCCGTGCTCGAGGGCGAGGAGAAGATGGTGCTCGATTTCTCGATCCCCGGTCCGGTTCAGCGCACCTTCAACGCCCGCGCGGCCCGGCTGCCGTCGACGACGCGCGAGGGCGCCGTCGCCATCCTGTCGCTGCACGACCTGACCAGCCTCAAGCGGGCCGAGCAGCTCCGCGCCGACTTCGTGGCCAACGCCAGCCACGAGCTGCGCACGCCGTTGTCGAGCCTGCTCGGCTTCATCGAGACGTTGCGCGGGCCGGCGCGCGAGGACGAGGAGGCGCGCCTGCGCTTTCTCACCATCATGCACGATCAGGCCCTGCGCATGGCCCGCCTGGTCGAAGACCTCTTGTCGCTGTCGCGCATCGAGATGAAGGAGCATACCCCGCCGACCGGGGCGAGCGATCTCAGCCGCCTGCTGCGCTCCGTGGCCAACGGGCTGGAGATTCCGGCGCGCGCCAAGTCGATGCACATCGTCGTCGAGGCCGGCGAGCTGCCGCCCGTGACCGGCGATAGCGACGAGTTGACCCAGGTCTTCCAGAACCTCATGGACAACGCCATCAAGTACGGTCGGGCCGGCACCGAGGTAAAAGTCCGGGCGACGGCCGATCCCGCCGCCGGACAGCGCCTGGACGGCAAGGCCGTCGTGGTCTCGGTCACTGACCAGGGCGAGGGCATCAGCCGCGAGCACGTGCCGCGCCTGACCGAGCGCTTCTACCGGGTGGACCGCGCCCGCTCGCGCCAGCTCGGCGGGACCGGTCTTGGCCTCGCCATCGTCAAGCATGTCGTCAACCGGCACCGCGGCGCGCTCGAGGTCTCGAGCGTCGAGGGCGAGGGGTCCACTTTCACCGTCTATCTCCCGGTCGCGCCGACGGCGAGTGCCGCCGAGGCCGAGGCCGTTTCACGCGACGAAAGCGACATGGCCGCCGAGCCGCCGCCTCAGCGCAAGGCGATGAAAGCCTGAATCGAAGACACGGCAGAACAATTCATCGTTGCAATGGTCTTGAGTTCACTGCGGTGTCTGGTGGTAGCCCAGCTTCCGGGCAGCGGCCCGAACTCGTGACAAGCCGATGCTCACGCCATCGGTTTCGCATCACGAGCCGGTAGTCGATTCGCGAAAGCTGGTTTTAACGTCGGCTTCACAGATCAACGAATTTTTCCACATGTATACACAATATATAGGCTCAATATGACAACAACTACTACATATTGTGATCAACGTCATTAAACTGTAACTAAACTGTCGTAGATATAACGCCATTCGCGCGTAGCCTCCCGACCGGCCGGGCGCGCCATTTCGTGGCCTTCGATCGGGGAGTCGCGCGACCGGGGACCGTCATTTCTGACACTAGCCGGAGTGCTGATCCGTGATCCAAAGGACCCTTACCCTCGCCGCCGTAGCGAGCTTTGCGCTCGTGGCGGCTCAAAGCGCTGCCGAGGCCCGCGACCAAATTCGTGTCGTCGGCTCCTCGACGGTCTTCCCCTTCTCCACCGCCGTCGCCGAGAATTTCGGCAAGACCACGAGCTTCAAGACCCCGGTCGTCGAGAGCACCGGCTCGGGCGGCGGCATGAAGCTGTTCTGCTCCGGCGTCGGCGTCGAGCACCCCGACATCACCAACGCCTCGCGACGCATCAAGTCCTCGGAGTTCGAGACCTGCACCAAGAACGGCGTCACCGTGGTCGAGGTGAAGATCGGCTTCGACGGCATCGTGCTGGCCAACTCCAAGACGAAAGAGCCCTTCAAGCTGACCAAGAAGCAGATCTTCCAGGCCCTCGCCAAGGAGGTCCCGGTGGACGGCAAGTTGGTGGCCAATCCCTATCAGAAGTGGAGCGAGATCGATCCCTCGCTGCCCGACGCCAAGATCGAGGTCCTGGGCCCGCCGCCGACCAGTGGCACCCGTGACGCCTTCGTCGAGCTCGCCATGGAGGGCGGTGCCAAGAAGTTCGACTCGCTCGCGGCCATGCGCAAGGAAGACAAGAAGGCCTTCAAGGCGGTGGCGCATTCGATGCGCGAGGACGGTCTCTTCATCGAGGCCGGCGAGAACGACAACCTGATCGTCCAGAAGCTCGAGGCCAATCCGAATGCCCTCGGCATCTTCGGCTTCTCCTTCCTCGATCAGAACGCCGACAAGATCCAAGGCTCGATCGTCGACGACGCCGAGCCGACCTTCGAGAACATCGCCGCGGGCGATTACGGCGTGTCCCGCTCGCTCTACTTCTACGTCAAGAAAGAGCACGTCGGCGTCGTGCCGGGCATCAGCGACTTCGTTGGCGAGTTCACCAGCGAGAAGGCCTGGGGCGAAGAAGGCTACCTGGTCGACAAGGGCCTGATCCCCTTGCCGGACGAGGATCGCCGGGCGATCCGTCAGAGCTCTCTGACGCTCTCGCCGATGTCGATGTAAATTGTTGGATGGCTGGAGGTCGGAGCCTAGCGCTCCGGCCTCCAGCGGATTGAACGACCGCGTCTGTTAAGTCGCTCGTGACGGCAGGCCTGGGGCTATTCCTCGACAAGCTGAACGCGGAATTCCGGCGCGATGCAAACCCTGATCCTGCTCGTCACAATTCTGATCCTGGCCGTCATCGGCTACTACATGGGACGCAGCCGGGCCGTCTCGGTCGCCGATGGCAGGCCCAGCGTACTGCACTCCCTGCCGAGCTATCATGGCGCCTACGTCGCCGTATGGTGCGGCCTGCCAGCGCTCATCCTGGTCATCGCCTGGCTGATCCTCGAGCCGCAGATTGCGCAATGGGCCTTGGTCGCCAATCTGCCGGCCGATACCCGCAGTCTCGATCCCGATCAACTCAGGCTGCTGATCACCGATATCAAGAACCTAGCGACCGGCAACATCGTCAGCCGGGAGATCGACCCCGCCCTGCAGGCCGCGGCCGACAGCTACGGCAATACCCGCGCGATCGGCGGTGGTGCCATGATCGTGGTGGCCTTGGCCGCCGGGGTCGGCGGCCTCTACTACGGCCGCAAGCTGATCCACCGTGAGCTGCGGGCGCGCAACCAAGTCGAGCGCGTGGTCAACATCATCATGATGGTCGCCTCGACCATCGCGATCCTGACCACCGTCGGCATCGTCCTCTCGCTGTTGTTCGAGGCGATGCGGTTCTTTGCCCGCGTCCCGGTCACCGAATTCCTCTTCGGCCTGGAGTGGAGCCCGCAGACGGCGCTGCGCGCCGAGCAGGTGGGCTCCTCCGGCGCCTTCGGCGCGGTGCCGCTGTTCGCCGGCACGCTCTTGATCACCGTCATCGCCATGCTGGTGGCCGCGCCCATCGGCCTCTTCTCGGCCATCTACATGTCCGAGTACGCGGGCCCCAAGGTGCGCTCGATCGCCAAGCCGATGCTCGAGATCCTGGCCGGCGTGCCGACCGTGGTCTATGGCTTCTTCGCCGCGCTCACCGTCGCGCCCTTCTTCCGCGGCCTCGGCGAATCGATCGGCCTCGGCGTCTCGTCGGAATCGGCCCTGGCTGCCGGCGCGGTGATGGGCATCATGATCATCCCCTTCGTCTCCTCGCTCTCCGACGATGTCATGAACGCGGTGCCCCAGACCCTGCGCGACGGCGCCTACGCGCTCGGTGCAACCCAGTCGGAGACCATCAAGCAGGTCATCGTGCCGGCCGCCCTGCCGGGCATCGTGGGCGCGCTGCTGCTGGCCGTCAGCCGGGCGATCGGCGAGACCATGATCGTCGTCATGGCCGCCGGTCTCGCCGCCAACCTGACGGCCAACCCGCTGGAGGCCGTGACGACGGTCACCGTGCAGATCGTCACGCTCCTGGTCGGCGACCAGGAGTTCGACAGCGCCAAGACCCTGGCCGCCTTCGCGCTCGGCCTCGTGCTCTTCATCGTCACGCTGGCGCTCAACGTCGTCGCGCTCCACGTCGTCCGCAAGTATCGAGAGAAGTATGACTGAGATCGCTGCAACGCCCGTCATCCGGCGGCCGGACCTCTCGGAGAGCCGGCTCAAGCGTCGCTACGCCGCCGAACGCCGCTTTCGCATGTACGGCATCGCGGCGATCTGCGCAGCCGTCGCCGTGCTCGCGATCCTCGTGCTCTCGATCGTCGGACAGGCCTTGCCGGCGTTCCAGCAAAGCTGGATCGCCCTCGATATCAACTTCGAGGCGGAGAGCATCGATCCGGACGGCAGCCGCGATCCGGAGGTGCTGAGCCGGGCCGACTACGACGGCTTGGTGAAAGCCGCATTGCGCGAGCGCTTTCCCGATGTGACGCAGCGGCGCGAGAAGCGCCGCCTCTACGGCATCATCAGCTCCGGCGCGGGACTGGATCTGCGAGAGAGGGTTCTGGACGATCCGTCGCTCATCGGCAGCACCCAAACGGTGTGGCTGAAGACCTCAGACGACGTCGATACCTTCGTGAAGGGCTTGATCCCCCGCGACGTGCCGGAAGACGAGCGTCGCGTCAAAGACAACGAGATCGGCTGGATCGACGCGCTCGAGGCCGACGGTTTGGTCGAGACCCGCTTCAACACCGGATTCTTCACGTCCGGCGACAGCCGCGAGCCCGAGCAGGCCGGCATTTGGGGCGCGGTCGCGGGCTCCTTCCTGACCCTGGTGGTCACGTTGCTGCTCAGCTTTCCCGTCGGCGTGCTCTCGGCCGTCTACCTCGAGGAGTTCGCGCCCAAGAACAAGTGGACCGACCTCATCGAGGTCAACATCAACAACCTGGCCGCCGTGCCCTCGATCGTGTTCGGTCTTCTCGGCCTCGCCGTCTTCCTGAACTTCTTCGGCCTACCGCGCTCGGCGCCGCTGGTCGGCGGCATGGTGCTCGCGCTGATGACCCTGCCGACCATCATCATCGCCGCGCGCGCGGCCCTCAAATCGGTGCCCCCCTCGATCCGCGAGGCCGCGCTCGGCGTCGGCGCCTCCAAGATCCAGGTGCAGACCCACCACGTGCTGCCGCTGGCCATGCCCGGCATCCTCACCGGCACCATCATCGGCATGGCGCGGGCGCTGGGCGAGAACGCGCCCCTGCTTCCTTGAAGCGCTCGATGA
>JAKSDN010000299.1 GCA_022360075.1 Kiloniellales bacterium
GAGGTCGGCCAGCACGTCCTGGGAGACGCTCAGCTCGTTGAGGAACGTCGAGCCGCCGTCGTTGGACAGGCCGATGCCGTTGGCGGCGGTCAGCACGTTGCCGGTCTCGTTCGTTATCGCGACCTGCTGGGTGGCGTTGTCCGAGGTGATCGCCAGCGTGAAGGTGCCACCGTTGTCGATGATCTTGGCGGTGGCCCCGGCGCTTGCCGTGTTGATCTTGTCGCGCAGCGTCGTCAGCGTGTCGCTGGTGGTGACCGTGATGGTCTGGCCGTTGACGTCGAAGCTGCCGGAGACGGTGCCGGCGCCGACGCCGAAGGCGGTACCCAGGTCGGTGGTGGAGCTGCTGGCCGTGCCGCTGCCGATCCGGTGATTCAGGTCGAGCGTGACGTTCTGGGTCGCGTTGTCCGTGGTCAGCGCCAGCGTGTGCGAGCTGCCGGTGGTGAGGATCGAGGCAGTCGCCCCGGTGTTCGCGGCGTTGATCTTGTCGACCAGGGTCGTCAGGGTGTCGGCCCTGTCGACGTCGACCTTCACGCCGTTGATCTCGAAGGTGCCGGCGATCGCGTTGGCGCCGGCGCCGAAGGCGGTGCCGAGATCGCTGCTCGTGCTGTTCGCCGTGCTGCTGCCGATGCGGTGCGACTTCGCGATCGCGATCGACTTGCCGGTCTCGTCGGCGGTCAGTACCAACACGTGCTCGCTGCTCGAGACCGAGACGATCGAGGCGGTCACGCCCGTCGCGTTGGTGCCGGCGTTGGCGGCGTTGATACTGTCGCGCAGGTCGACCAGGGAGTTCGACTGCTCGACCATGATCCGGGTGCCGTTGACCTCGAAGGCGCCGGAGATCGAGCCGCTGGCGCCGCCGAAGGCGATACCCAGATCGTCGGTGTCGGAGCTCGCCGAGGCGGTGCTGATCTTGTGGGCGGTCGCGGTCCGCAGGACCTCGATGGAATGGCTTCCCGCGGCGGCGGCATTGGTCACGCTGGCGCCGAGCAAAGTGGCGGCGGCCGAGGGCGTGCCGCTGGTCCGGCTCGTGGAGGCAAAAACTTCCTTGGCCTCGAAGGCGTCGCCGGCGTTCTGGAACGAAACGCGGCCGCGCAGGTCGTTGAGCGAGTTGCGCAGCGTGTTCATGAGCCCGCGCAGCTCGTCGAAGGCAGCGATCTTCTCGGTGTTGGTCTCGACCGTGGTCTCGAGCCGGTCCACCGGAATCCGCCGGGCCGCGATGATCCCATCCACGGCGGAAACGAAGTCGATGCCGGAGCCGACGCCCGAGAAGTTGATCCTCCCGTTTTCGTCGACCGTGAAGTTGTTCAGGTTGACACTTTCAACCATTCCAGAGTCCCTGTGCGATGACGTCCTGACAGCAGGTGCTAGACCGGCTTATCAAGAATCATGCCAAGGGTCTCCTGAAGCATCTGGGCTTGCCGCAGGATCTTGCGCGAAGGCACTTCTTCCACCAGCTCGCCGCTTTCCTTGTCGCGGACTTCGGCCACGACACGGCCGCTCGCATCGTCGATGTCGAGCCTGACGCGGTATTTGCTGATGTCCTGCGGCTTGATCCCGCTGTCCTCCAGGACACGCTGTGCCAGGGCGCCGGTCAGCTCGCGGCGGATCTCGTCGCCCCTGGGCTGATCGTTGGCCGTCGCAGCCCGGGTCTCGCCGCCTTGGGGCTTGGGACGCTGGGCTGAAATTGCCGCCTGGCTGAGGCTCTTGACCTCCATCTTTTGAACTCCCGGCGATCTCTCATTCTCGTCGCCTCCTGACCCGAACGAGATGGGCGTATCGCCTGATCGCCTAAATTCCTACAACTTTGTCATCAATGCTCTCGTCTGTGCCCGGTGCCCGCTCCGCCAACCGAGGCGGCGGAGCGGGCCGGGGAGGAAGCCTCCTCCCCGGACCCGGACGTGCCGATTACTGCAGCAGACGCAAGAGGTTCTGCGGCAGCTGGTTGGCCTGCGCCAGCATCGAGACACCGGCCTGGACCAGGATCTGCTTGGAGGTGAAGGTGGTCATCTCCCGAGCAACATCGAGGTCCAAGAGGGCGCTACGGGCGGCTTCCGTATTCTCCGTCGCGGTCGCCAGGTTGTTGGTGGCGATTTCGAGACGGTTCTGGAAGGCACCGACGCTGGCCCGCGCGGTGTTGAGCGAGTCGATGGCCGCGGTGATCGAAGTCGACGAAGCGTCGGCCTTCGCCGCCGTGGTCACGTCGATCCCGTTGATGGCCAGCGCCTGGGCGTTCACCGAATCGAGCGACAGGGTGATGCGGTCTTCCGCATTGTTGCCCGTGCCGATCTTGAAGGTGAAGTCCGTGCTCGCAGCGTTGGCATTGACGCTGTTGTAGAAGACGCCCCGGCCGAGCTGAATACCGATGGTACCCGTGCTGCCGTCCGGCTGACCGTTGGCGAAGGTCGCCGTGTAGTCACCGATGTCGACAGTGCTGCCGTCGGCTAGGACCAGGCCGAGCGCGATGGTGTTGGCACCGCCGTTGACGTCGACGCTGGCTTCGCCGGACACGCCGTTGTCGTAGCGGATGCCGGTCAGGCCGTCGAGTGTGACGGCGTTGGTGGCCTCCGAGGTGCCCAGGGTCAGGATACCGGTGTTGGCGTTGTAGCCGATACCCGTTGTGGCATTGAAGCCCAGGGCCAGCAGGGCGTCGTAGACGTCCGCCGTCAAAAAGCCGGAACTCGCGGTGAAGGAGTCCGAGCTCGCATTGACCGACGTCGAGTTGTCGACCGTCGTGCCGGTCGTCGTCGTAATGTCGCTCGTCCGGTCGAAGCCCTTGTCGAGAGTCAAGGTCACGCCGAACTGGCTGACGTCGACGTCCAGAGTCTGGTCGAAGGACAGGTTCTGCCCCGTACCGGCGACGGCATCGAGGTTGTCGGTCAGGTCGATCTGGACCGTCTCGTTCGTGCCCGAGGTGTTGGTCTGGACGTTGCGGATCAGGGCACCCAGGTCCAGGGTGATGGTGTCGGCCGTGTTGTTCTCCTGAGCCGTGAAGTCGGCCGTGATCGTGCCGAGTATCGTGCCGGTGCCGGTCTCGGTAATCGAGACAGTCATGGCGTTGCCGTCGGCGATGGCGACTGCCGTGTTGCTGCCCATGCCGTTGAAGCTGATACCGGTGATCGCATTGAACGTCGTGTCGGTGCCGGCCATGTCGGCAACGACGGCGAACGTCAGGATACCGGTGGAGGCATCGAAGGAAAGATCCGCATCGTTGGCGGCCGCGCTGATGATGTTGGCGAGCGCCGTCGAGGTGGCACCGTTGGTGCCGCTGGTGTTGTAGGCGAAGGAGGCGTTGGCCAAATCGACGCCCATGGAGCCGGCGCTGCCTTCGGCAACGGCCGTGGCCTGATCGGACAGTGCCACGGTACGGTCGAAGCCGTCGTTGAGCGTGACCGTCACGCCCAGGCTGGCGAAGTTGACGTCCAGGGTCTGGCCGGTCGCGATCGTGTTGACCGTCGAGCCAAAGGCCGCGTTGAAGGAATCGGTGATGTCCACCGTCGCCGTTTCCGCCGTGCGGAGGTTGGTGACGGTGAGCTGCTGGGTGCCCTGGGCATAGTTGTAGGTAAAGGCGTCCTCAGCTTCGCTGCCGTCGGCGAACGCGAAGGAGAGGTTGTGTGTCGCCTGCTGGTTCGTGACGATATCGGTCGGCGTGTTGACGGTCGTACCGTCGACTGCCGTCTTGGTGACGGACAGAACCTCGGTTGAGGCCGTGTAGCTGTACTGGAACACGGACTCGTTGACCACCGTATTGTCGAAGGCGATCTTGGAGAAGCCGTCCGTACCGGCGTCGGAAGCCTGAATCAGGGTGTTCAGCGTGCCGCCGTTGATCAGGCTCTGGCCGTTGAACTCGGTGTCCGTCGCGATACGATCGACCTCCAGCAGGAGCTGCTGGAACTCGGTGTCGATCAGGCCGCGCTCAACCGAACCCAACTGGTCCGAACCGGCCTGCACCGACAGCGACTTCATGCGGATCAGCGTGTCGTTGATCCGCGACATCGCGCCGTCGGCGATCTGCAGCATCGAAATGGCCTGGCCGGCGTTGACGCTGGCCTGCTGCATCGCCGCAACTTCCGAACGAAGCCGCGAGCCGATGGCCAGGGCCGCCGCGTCGTCCCGGGCCGCCAGCACTCGGGTACCAGCCGAAATCTTGGCCACCGAGCCCGACGCACCCGCATCCGACATGGCCAAGTTGCGGTGCGCCACGTTGGCGGCGAAGTTGGAGATGATATTAAGAGGCATCGAGAACTCCTACATGGATCGATTGTTTCGACTACTTGCCGAAGGGGCCTACCTGTCCCCTATGGAGCCAGCGGGTCTGGACCCACTGCCCCGCCGACGCACCTGCAAGACCGGGGCCATATTGCCTAAGTCCCTGCAATTCTTGCCTCGTGGTCGGAATCCCTGGCCGCAGCTAGGCATTTCTTGCCGACGAAGCGGCAGATCTTGCCGGGTCGATGGTGCCTTCGCGGCAAGAAATATCCTTTGGTGAGCGTTAACGCCGTGCCGACAAGGCACGCTTAAAGTGGCTTGCGGCACCAGAAGTCGTACATGTTTGCGAAGGTGTCGGGATTGTCCCGCTCGAACGCTTCCCAATTGGCGAAGTCGAGCATGCCGGGGTCTTTCGGGAAACGATCTCGATAGCTCTTTCTCTGTGCCGGCCTCAGGCTCGCGAAGCCGAGGAACTCGAGGTCGTTTCGCGCGCAGATCCCGGCGATTTCCGGGACCGTGAATTGGTGCTCGACGAACTCGAAAACCACGTCGCGAAAGCTATCGAGCGCGTAGAAGTCGCGCAGGCGAAGGTAGCGCAGCGCGTTCTCCTCCCGATTCTCGAGGACGCGATGCCGGAAGGCACGGATCGATTCCTCGGAATGATCCAGGCCGAGGGCCGCGATCCGCTGGCGGGCCCGCGACGCCCATTCCCGGGCGCGTGCGCTGTAGACGCCCACCCGGATGAAGCCTCCGGGGCGCAGCACGGAGAGCAACGCGCGCAATCCCTGCTCGGGGTCGCCCAAATGGTGCAGGACCCCGGAGCATTCGACGGCGTCGAATCTCATGCCGAGCGCGGCGCTGTCGAGCAGATCGCCGTGATGGAACGTCAGGTTCGGGACATCGTATTGGGCCGCCATGCGTTGGCCATAGGCGAGGGCCGAAAGGCTGAAATCGGTCGCCGTCACTTCGACCCCGGGCAGGCGTAGGGCGACGGCGATGGGATGCCGCCCGGTGCCGCAGCCCGCGATGAGGCAACGCTCGATCCGACCCGTTTCGGGCAGACGCTCGCGTCCCTCCGGATCGAGCTGGGCCAAATAGTCATCGAAGCTGGTCGCTTTGAGCTGCGGCAAGGCCACCCAGCGTGGATAGGGGCTGGCTTCGTACTGGCTCCGCGCCGTCTTGGAGACGGCATCGTCGATCGAGCCGAATGACGGAATGAGGCCTTTGAGCCGCCGTTCCTCGGCCGGCGCCAGCAAAGCCTGCTCGATCAGGGGCCGCAGTGCTTCTTGCCAGACATCGGAAGGCCGCTTGGCCAGACGCTCGACTCCCTTGAGGGCAAGGATCGGCTCGTAGGTCGCATAGAGCGCCAGATCGCGCTCGAAAACCGGATCGATCTCTCGCTCGGACAGGAGCCATTGCTCGAGCCGACCGCGAAGCTCCAATACTTGGCTTTGTTCGTCGTCCTCGGCGAAGAAGGCGAAGCAGTTGTTGTGGCACTGGATGGCCAGGGCGGCGATGAAGCGCATCATGCCTGGACTCAAGGCCGCTTCCCCAGGGGCCTTGAACAGCAGGGAGCGGCGGACCGGCAGGAGCAGGGCCTCGAGAATGCTGTTGGTGTTGATCGCGCTGGTCAGCAACCTGAGCAGCACGGGGTCGGCCAGGAAGCCGTCCATGTGCAGCTTCTTCTCCGAAGCGCCTGCACCGACCATGCCGGCGCCCTCTACGACCCGCGACTCCCGCGCATACTTGATCGCCAGATAGCGTCCGGCACCGATCGTCAGGGTCTCGAGGTCGATGACGCGGCTGTCGAAGCACACGCTCAACACGTTGCTCAGGGCTGGGATGTCCTCGGTCAGCGGATGCGTGACCAAGGCTTCGGCGATCATGGTCTGGTAATAGGAGTCGAGCCCCTTGTGCGGGAAGCCCTTGACGAAATACGGCAAGGCTTCTTCGGCCCTTTCCAGGATCCAGAGCAGGCTGCCGTAGTGGGCGTTGAACTCGGCGCTGTCCGGCGCCAGCGCGACCGCTTTGCCGAAGCAGGCCTTGGCCTCCTGGTCGCGGCCCTCCTCGTGATAGAGAATGCCCAGCAAGCCTTGGCGCGATGCATCGTCGGGCGCGATCGCGAGACCGCGCTCGATCGCCTCGATCGCCTCGCCGCGCCGGCCCTGCTTGCGGCACCAGCCGCCGTAGATTTTGGCGTTCTCGGGAATGTCGGGCCCAAGGCGATAGGCTTCGCGGTAGCTTTCGTCGGCCTTCTCGGTCCATCCCTTGCGGGCGTAGAGCAGACCGAGATTGGCCCTGGTTTGGGCATGCTCCGGCGCGAGGTCGCGCGCGCGCTCCAGGGCGGCGATCGCCTCCTCGTCGTCGGGTCTTAGCTTCGCAAGGATCGCACCGCGGGCAACCGCCGCTGGCCGGTTCTGC
>JAKSDN010000274.1 GCA_022360075.1 Kiloniellales bacterium
ATCATCGGCTCCGGCCCCTTCAAGTTCTCCAAGGACGAGTGGGTGCCCGGCAGCAAGGTGGTCTACATCCGGAACGACGACTACCTGCCGCGTGACGAGGCGCCGAGCGCGGCCTCGGGCGGCAAGATCCCGAAGGTGGATCGCGTGGAGTGGATCTATCTGCCGGACGCGACGACCGCGATGAACGCCTTGATCGCCGGTGAGGTGGACTACTACGAGCAGGTGCCGGCCGATCTGGTGCCGGTTCTGGAGCAGGCCGAAGGTGTGACGGTCGAGGTCAACGATCCCCTCGGCAACCAGGGCATGCTGCGCATGAACCACCTGCATCCGCCGTTCGACGATCCGAAGCTGCGCCAGGTGGTCCTGTCGATGATCGACCAGGAAGACTACATGCGTGCGGCGGTCGGCAATCCGGCCTACTACAGGGTTTGCCACACCTACTATCCCTGCGAGTCGGCGCTGGCGAGCGAGGCGGGGACCGACGTCTACAAGACCGCCGGCATCGAAACCGCCAAGGTGAAGCTCGCCGAAGCGGGTTACGACGGCACGCCCGTCGTCATGCTGCAGCCGACCGACGTTCCGATCCTCAACGCGGCCAGCCTGGTGACCGCGCAGAAGCTGCGCGAAGCCGGCTTCGAGGTCGACATGCAGGCGATGGACTGGAGCACCTTGACCTCGCGCCGCGCGGTGAAGGACACGCCGGCCGAAGGTGGCTGGAACATCTTCCACACCTGGTGGATCGGCGGCGACATCGCCAACCCGGTGAGCAACATCGGGCTTTCCGCCGGCGGCACCGAACGCGCCTGGTTCGGCTGGCCGGACGACGCCAAGCTGGAAGAGCTGCGCGATGCCTTCTCCAAGGAACCGGATCCGGCAAAGCAGAAAGAGCTTGCCGATCAGATTCAGGAGCGGGCCATCGAGGTGGGCACGCACGGCAACTTCGGCACCTTCTTCGTGCCGGTCGCCTACCGCGACAATGTCAAGGGCCTGATCCGCTCTCCGGTGCAGTTCTTCTGGAACATCGACAAGGAGTAGCGGTCTAGCGACGAGGAAGCGCCGCGCCAGCGGCCGCAATGCTCGCCTTCATCGTCAGGCGACTGCTCGCCACCATCCCCGTCATGGGGGTGGTGGCGCTCGTCGTCTTCCTCATGCTGCATCTCAGTCCCGGCGACCCCGCGACGGTGATCGCCGGTGACTACGCCTCGCCGCAGGACATCGAGCGGATCAGGGCCAAGCTGGGGCTCGACCAGCCCTTCCACATCCAGTTCGGCACCTGGCTCTGGGGCCTGCTGCAGGGCGACCTTGGGGTCTCGATCTTCTCCGATTTCCCGGTGACCAAGCTGATCGGCCAGCGGCTCGAGCCGACCCTGATGCTGGCGCTGACCACCTTGATCATCGCCATCGGTGTTGCCGTTCCCATGGGCGTGATCGCCGCCTGGAAAGCCGGGACCTGGATCGACCGCGCGATCATGGTCTTTGCCGTGGTCGGCTTTTCGGTTCCGGTCTTCGTGCTGGGCTACATCCTGATCTTCGGCTTCGCCATCGAGCTGAAGCTCTTTCCGGTTCAGGGCTACAAGTCGATCACCGAGGGTATCGGGCCCTTCCTGCACAACATCATCCTGCCCTCGGTCACCTTGAGCGTGATCTATGTCGCGCTGATCGCGCGCATCACGCGGGCCAGCGTGATCGAGGTGCTGGAGGAAGATTACATCCGCACCGCCCGCGCCAAGGGGCAGAGCGAAGGCATGGTGCTGATCGCCCACGCGCTGCGTAACGCAGCCGTGCCCATCGTCACCATCATCGGCATCGGCGTCGCGCTTCTGATCGGCGGCGTGGTGGTGACCGAAAGCGTGTTCAACATTCCCGGCCTGGGCCGCCTGGTGGTCGACGCGATCCTGAAGCGCGACTACCCGATCATCCAGGGCCTGATGCTGCTGTTCTCTTTCGTCTACATCCTGATCAACCTGGCGATCGACATCCTCTACACCTTTCTCGATCCGAGGATCCGCTATTGACCGTTCTCTACGACAGAGAAGACGCGGGTCTTCGCGGTTGGCTGGCCGGCATGCGGCGGCAGCTCTTCGGGCATCTGCCGACCATCGGGCTGGGCGGCGGCCTGCTTGCGCTCATGATCTTCATAGCGCTCTTCGCGCCCTATCTCTTCACCCTCGATCCGATCACCTTCACGCCGATCGACCGGCTGCAGAGCCCGAACGTGGCGCACTGGCTCGGCACCGACATGTACGGCCGCGATATCTACAGCCGCACCGTCTACGGCACGCGGATCTCGTTGATCGTCGGTCTCGCGGCGGCAGCGCTCAGCGTTGCCGCGGGCCTGTTGATCGGGTTGCTCTCTGGCTATGTCCGCATCCTGGATGCCATACTGATGCGGATCATGGACGGCCTGATGGCAATCCCGCCGATCCTGCTGGCGATCGCCCTGGTCTCGCTCTCCGGCGCCAGCCTGCTGACCGTGACGGTGGCCATCACCATTCCCGAGATCCCGCGCGTCGTGCGCCTGGTCCGCAGCATCGTGCTCAGCGTCCGCGAGGAGCCCTACGTGGAGGCGGCGATCTCCGTCGGCACGCCGCTGCCGGCGATCCTCTGGCGTCACGTCCTGCCGAACACCATTCCGCCGTTGATCGTCCAGGCCACCTACGTCTGCGCCTCGGCCATGCTCACCGAGGCGATCCTGAGCTTTCTCGGTGCCGGCACGCCGCCGGAGATCCCGAGTTGGGGCAACATGATGGCCGAGGGCCGTCTCTACTTCCAGATCGCGCCCTGGATCGTCCTCGTGCCCGGGCTGGCCCTGGCCCTGACCGTGCTGGCGGTGAACATCCTGGGCGACGGCCTGCGCGACACCCTTGACCCACGCATCGCCAAGCGGATGCGGGCATGAGCGAGTCCGCTGCCGGCACGCCGGTCCTCGAGGTCAAGGGTCTCTCCGTCAGCCTGCCGGCTGGCGCGGACCGCCATTTCGCCGTCGAGCAAGCCTCCTTCACGGTGCGGCCGCGGGAGATTCTCTGCGTGGTCGGTGAGTCGGGCTCAGGCAAGTCGGTGACCGCGCACAGCATCATGGGCCTGCTGCCGCCGAAGCAGCTCAAGCCGGTGGCCGGGCAGATCCTGCTGCAGGGGGAAGACCTGCTGAAGATGTCGGCGCGCCAGTTCCGCGCCCTGCGCGGCGCCCGCATGTCGATGATCTTTCAGGAGCCGATGACCGCGCTCAACCCGGTCGTGCCGGTCGGCGAGCAGGTCGAGGAGGTGCTCAAGATCCACACCGACATGGGCCCGAAGGCGCGGCTGGAGCGGGTGCTCGAGGTTCTGCACGCGGTGCGCCTGCCGGAGCCGGAAAGCCTGCGTGACAGCTATCCCCATCAGCTCTCGGGCGGACAGCGGCAGCGCATCATGATCGCCGCGGCGCTCGCCCTGGAGCCGGCCCTGCTGATCGCCGACGAGCCGACCACGGCGCTCGACGTCACCACCCAGGCGCAGATCCTGGCGCTGATCAAGGAGATCCAGCGCACCCACGACACGGCCGTTCTCTTCATCACCCACGACTTCGGCGTCGTGGCCGAGATCGCCGATCGGGTCGCGGTCATGCAGACCGGGCGCATCGTCGAATATGACCAGGCCGAGCACGTGCTGCGTCGGCCCGAGCATCCCTATACGCGCATGCTGATCACCTCGGTGCCGAGCCTGCAGCCCAAGGGCCGCCCCTCCAAGGAGAGCCAGCCCGTGGTGCTGGCCACCAAGGACCTCTGCAAGGACTACCTGAGCTCGGGCTTCTTCCAGAAGGCCCGCGCCGTGCGCGCCGCGCGCCAGGTCGACATCGAGGTGAGGCGCGGCGAGACCCTGGGCATCGTCGGCGAGTCGGGCTCGGGCAAGTCGACCGTGGCGCGCTGCATCGTGCGCCTGATCGATCCGACCAGCGGCCGGATCCTGATCGACGACGACGATATCGCGAGCCTCTCCGCAAACGCCTTGCGCGTGCACCGCCGGCGCGTGCAGATCGTCTTCCAGGACCCCTACCGCTCCCTAAACCCGCGGCGCACCGTTGGCAAATCCATCGTCGAGGGGCCGATGAACTTCGGCGTCACCAAGGTCGAGGCCTGGGAGCGGGCGAAGGATCTGCTGAAGCTGGTCGGCATCGATCCCCGGGCGATCGACCGCTTTCCCAACCAGTTCTCCGGCGGCCAGCGCCAGCGCATCTGCATCGCCCGCGCGCTCGCCATGGAGCCCGAGATCCTGATCGCGGACGAGGCGGTCTCGGCGCTCGACGTTTCGGTCCAGGCCCAGGTGCTCGACCTGCTCGACGACGTGCGCCAGCGCTTCAACCTGGCGATGCTCTTCATCACCCACGACCTGCGCGTCGCCGCCCAGGTCTGCGACCGCGTGGCCGTGATGTTCAAGGGCGAGGTGGTCGAGTACGGCAACGCCAGCGAGATCTTCGTCGCCCCGCAGCACAGCTATACGCAGGCCCTGTTCGAGGCCGCGCCGGGGCGCGATTGGGATTTTGGGGCGTTCGACGCGGCGTGAGGTTCGGGCGGGGACCCCCCTCACCCAGCTCCGGCTAAGGCTCGGCTAAACGCCTCGCCAAGCCTTCTCATCCCTCCCCCCTTGAGGGCTAAGGTGAGGGGGCCGCACGGACCTGGCCCCTGCGACGTCCCCAAACTTCACGTCTTCAGCGGCGGGTCTTCCGGCAAGGCGAACACCAGGTTCAGAAGCAGCTTGATCAGCAGCACCCGGTCGAGGTCACCGGCGAGCGGATTTCGGTCGGAGACCGTGATGGCGTGGTCGACGCCCTCGGCGATGATGTAGTGCGTGTGCGGCAGGATGGCCGACTTCACCGGGACCAGGCCGTCGCTCGGCATCTCGCGCTCGGCGGCCCAGGACAGGATGCTGGCGCCGAGGTTGGAGGGGAAGCTCTCGCCGTCTTCCTGCGCGACCCGCCCGGCGTAGCAGAGGATCGCGATCCGGCGCAGCACGGCGTCGATCCGCGCGGCGTGGCGGGCCAGATAGCGGCGGCGCTCGGCCACGGTCAGGTCGGTCAGCGACTGGGCCGAGCCGCCGAGCGCCGGCAGCAAACGCGAAGCGGTCTCGCGCAGCAGCCAGTTGTCCTCAGCCAGGTCGGCCAGGGGAGAGCCGGCGAAGGGCGATTGCAGCGCGACCCAGCAGCGCACCTTCTCCAGCACCGGCGCCGATGCGCGCAGCAGCGCCTCCATCAGGTCGAGCCCGCCCTTGCTGTGCGAGATCAGGCAGAGCGGCTGCGCGCTCGCTTCGATCTGCTCGAGGATCACCACGGCGTTGTCGGCGACCGAGCCTTCCGAATCGGTCTTTGCCATCTCGACGGTGATGCCGGCCTCGCGCAGCGCTTCGATCTGCGCGCCGAGGAAGTCGAACACGCCGGCCTCGGCCGCCGCCCGCGCCGTGTCCGAGAGCCAGGAGGGAGCGACCAATACGCGGAGGTCGCGAAGCTGCCGGGCGGTCGCGTCGAAATCCCGCTCGATGTGTCCGCGGTCGAGGCGGCCCTCCGACCAGTAGCTCTCGTAGGCCGGCGTCAGATCGAGACCCGGGTCCGGGTGAACGGGACCGTCGGCCGCGCCCAGCGGCAGCGACGCGGTCGCCAAAGCGACCGCCAGAAGGGCGCTCAACAATCCCCTGTGCCGCGGCATTGCGGCGGCAGAGATGGGCGCTTCCATCGCTCCCTTATACACCCGTTTGGCACGAAACACGCGATCCAGCGTCAGGGCGCGCGATTGGCGTTCTCGTTCAGAAAAGCCTCCAGATCGCGCACGGCGATGCGCCATTCGCGGCCGAACTTGATGGCCCGGAGCTTGCGCTCGTTGATCAGATTGCGCACCGTGCTCTCCTTGATGCTCAGGCGTTCCGCCACTTGGTGCACCGTCATCAGCGGCTTGCTCAGCATCTCGGCCCCTCCTCGCCATGACAGGTGCCATATCCCGATCAATATATCTGTTTGTTAGTGTATATTGAAGATTGTGCTTATCCACACATGTATGTATCGGCATGTCTTCCGTTGTCGGCGGAGACGGCCAATTGGGGGCTCCTAGATGATCGCGATCCGCGAATTCCTGCGCCACGAGTCGGCGAGCGGCGTGATCCTCATGCTGGCCGCCGTGCTGGCGCTCGTCTTCGACAACTCGCCCCTGGCCTGGCTCTACGACGGCCTTCTGGACACGCCTCTGGCGATCCAGGTCGGCGCCCTCAAGATCGCCAAGCCGCTGCTGCTGTGGATCAACGACGGCCTGATGGCGATCTTCTTCCTGCTGGTCGGCCTGGAGATCAAGCGCGAGGTCCTGGAAGGCGAGCTTTCCTCGATCGACAAGGCAGCCCTGCCGGCCGTGGCGGCCGTCGGCGGCATGGCGATGCCGGCCGCCGTCTTCGTAGCAATCAACTGGGGCAATGCCGAAACGCTCAAGGGCTGGGCAATTCCGGCGGCGACCGACATCGCCTTCGCCCTGGGCATCCTGGCGCTGCTGGGCACGCGGGTTCCGCTCGCGCTCAAGGTCTTTCTGCTGGCGCTGGCGATCATCGACGACCTCGGCGCCATCGTCATCATCGCACTCTTCTACACCGATGGCCTTTCGACCACGGCGCTGTCGCTGGCCGCTATCGGCATCGTCGGTCTGATCCTGCTGAACCGCCTCGGCGTGACGCGGCTGACGCCCTACGTCCTGGTCGGCATCTTCATGTGGGTCTGCGTCCTCAAGTCGGGCGTGCACGCCACGCTGGCCGGTGTCGCCCTCGCTTTTGCGATACCCCTGAGGGTCAAAGGGAACGCTGAAACCGCACCGCTGCGGCTCCTGGAGCACGAGCTGCATCCCTGGGTCGCCTATGGTGTGATGCCGATCTTCGCTTTCGCCAATGCCGGCGTGCCGCTGGGCGGGCTGTCGTTCGCCGATCTGCTGGCGCCGCTGCCGCTCGGCATCGCCGCGGGCCTGTTCATCGGCAAGCAGGTCGGCGTCATGAGCTTCGTCTGGATCGCGGTCCGCATCGGCCTCTGCCGCCTGCCACCGGGGATCAGCTGGGCGCAGATCTACGGCGTCGCGCTGCTCGCCGGCATCGGCTTTACCATGAGCCTGTTCATCGGCACCCTGGCCTTCGAGGATCCGAGCCAGGCCAGCGGCGTGCGCCTGGGCGTGCTTTGCGGCTCGATAACCTCGGCGATCTGTGGTTATCTTCTGCTGCGCCTGCGAAGCGAGGCACCGAACCCCGCCCGGGCGTAAGTTAAAGGGCAACGCCGACATTCAGGCATGAAGACGATCAAGGCCCTGGTCGAGGGCTACCGCTCGTTCCACGGCTCGACCTACGAGCCGAACGAGGCGCTCTATCGCAAGCTTGCCACGCGAGGCCAGGCGCCGGAGACGATGGTGATCGCCTGCTGCGATTCCCGTGCCGACCCGGCAATGATCTTCGACGCCAAGCCGGGGGCGCTTTTCGTCACGCGCAACGTCGCCAACCTTGTGCCCCCCTTCGAGCCCGACGGCGACTATCACGGCACCAGCGCGGCCATCGAGTTCGCCGTCTCCGGGCTACGCGTGCGCAACATCCTGGTGCTCGGCCACGCGCGCTGCGGCGGCGTCAAGGCCTTCCTCGATGGACGCTACGGCCGCGGCACGGAAAGCGGCTTCATCGGCAAGTGGATTTCCCTGCTCGAGCCGACCCACGGCGCGCTCCTGCACGAGCGGCCCGATCTCAGCCCCGACGCGCAGCAGCAGGCCCTCGAGTACGCGGCGATCCGCGCATCACTGGAAAATCTGCTGACCTTCCCTTTCGTGCGATCGCGCGTGGAGGCCGGCGAGCTCAGCCTGCACGGCGGCTACTTCGACATCGCCACCGGGGCGCTGCTGAGCCTGGATCCGGCAAGCGGAGAGTTCCTGCCGGTGAGGTGAAGCGACTCCCAGCTTCAGCTTGGCACGTCCGCTAACCTCCTCATCCTGAGCCTGTCGAAGGGTGAGGATCGCACCGGCATTAGGAGCGCTCCCAGCCCGACCGGCCGTTCGGTGGCGAAGTCTTGTTGCACGAAGCTGGCCGGGAGACCGAGCAATCCTCACCCTTCGACAGGCTCAGGATGAGGAGATAGGGGGTGACTTCTTCGTAAGGTCCTACGCTTCACCCACCAACCGTCCTTGGGATCTCCAGCGCCTGCAGGCGGATCGCCCGGCCGGGCCGGGCGCCGGTGGCGGCGCCGTCACGCCAGACGCTGCGCCCGGCGACGATCACCAGCTCGATGCCCTGGGCGGGCGCCGTCGGCGCATCGAAGGTCGCGTTGTCGATCACGGTCTCCGGATCGAAGAGCACCAGGTCGGCGACCGCACCCGCGCGCAGGACGCCCCGATCGGTCAGGCCGAAGCGCGAGGCCGGCAGGCCGGTCATCTTGCGAACCGCTTCCTCCAGCGAGAACAGGCCTTCGTCGCGCGCGTAGTGGCCCAGCACCCGCGGAAAGGTACCCCAGAGCCGCGGATGGGGGTGCTCGTCGTGCGGCAGGCCGTCGGAGCCGATCATGGTGTGGGGATAGGCGAGGATGCGCTGCACGTCGGCCTCGTCCATCATGAAGAAGATGCCGCCGGCCGGAGTCAGCGCGTCGATCGCAGCCTCGCGGTCAAGGCCCAGGTCCGCGGCGACCTCGTCCAGGTCACGCCCGGCCGCCTCCGGGTGCTTGTCCGACCAGGTCACGATCACCTTGCTCGCGCCCAGCGCGCGGCCCGAGGCCAGCATGGTCGAGCCGGCGATGTAGGGATAGGCGTCGAGGCCGAGCGGCTGGGCCTGGCGCGTGGTCTCGATCAGGGCCAGGGTCTCCGGCGAGCGGCCGTGGTTGGCGACGCCGGCGCACTTGTGGTGCGAGATCACCACGGGCACATCGACCTCGCGGCCGATCCGAAAGGTCTCCGCCAGCGAGTCGGTGATGTGATCGCCTTCGTCGCGCATGTGGGTGGAGTGCAGGGCGCCGGCCTCGGCCAGGGGCGCGGCCAGGGCGATGATCTCCTCGGTCGGCGCGGCCTGCGCCGGCGGATAGAAGAGGCCGGTGCTGAGCCCGATCGCGCCCGCCTCCAGCGCCGATTCGAGGCGCCCGCGCATGGCCGCGATCTCTGTGCTACTGGCGGCCCGCTCGAGGCTGTCCATCGCGCCGACACGCAGGCTCGAGTGGCCGACCTGGGCCAGGACGTTGGTCGCCGCCGGCTCCGCATCGAGCGCCCCGAGATAGGCGCCGAAATCGCCGTAGTAGCCCTCGGCCTGGGCGCAAACCAGATCGAGCGGCGGCGGCGGCGTCTCGCGTGGCGCGAGGGGCGCCAGGCTGACCCCGCAGTTGCCGACCACGACCGTGGTCACGCCCTGGCTGACCTTGCAGTCCATGGTCGGATTGACCAGTACCGCCCGATCGTCGTGGGTGTGGACATCGATGAAGCCGGGCGCCAGCGCCTTGCCGCCGGCCTCGATCTCGACCGCGCCGCGCTGGTCGTCGAGGTCGCCGAGCCCGACGATACGGTCGTCCTTGACCGCCAGATCGCCGTGCATCGCGGGCGCGCCCGTCCCGTCGATCAGTCGCGCCCCTCGGATGATCAGGTCCACCGTCCCGTTGTCCGCCATCGTCCCTTCGATCCCCTTCCGTGAACATGTCTCAGTCTAGACCGAAAGCCGCGGCGGGAGCAGCGAAAGGCGTAACGCCGCCGCCGAGACAAATAGCCGCCAAATAGTGCTTCAAGTTGCATGCTCGTTCATCGAGTTCCCGTCAATAGTGCGCGATGCCGTTGTCACGAGATGTCAAGAATCCGACTGCACGAAATCAGGGTTATCCGCTAAGCTTACTTGATCGTTCGCGATCGAACGGACAAGAGAAACAAACGAGGGGAGGACAGGCACATGACAGAGATCAATCGGACGGCGGCGCAGGTCGCGGGGCTTGGCCTCACGGCGTTGCTGGCGCTCGGTGGCGGCGCGCTCGCCGCGGAGCTCGAAACCAAGGAGCTGGTCGTCGTCAGTTGGGGCGGCTCCTATCTCGACGGGCAGCGCGAAGCCTATCTGACGCCCTTCGCCGAGGCCTTCGGCGTCACCGTCCTGGAGGACACCGGGCCACAGATCGAACGTTCGCGTGCCGAGGTCGAGTCGGGCAGCCCCAGCTTCGACATCACCGCGACCAACCAGGCCTTCTACCAGATCGGCGTGGAGAACGATCTCTGGGTGCCGATCGACTACGGATACTTCGACAAGGCGGATCTGGAAGCCATGCCGGAGAGCGTGCGGCTCAGCCACGGCGTGGGCACGATCTACTACGCCGAGGCCATGGCGATCAGCGAGGACGCCTTCAGCGCCGGCCAGCCGAATTCCTGGAAGGACTTCTGGGATGTCGAGGCCTTCCCGGGCCAGCGCGCCCTGCCCTGGTGCGACGTCGCGACCTATCCGCTGCCGGAAGCAGCGCTGCTCGCCGACGGCGTGCCGCGCGACCAGCTCTATCCCATCGACATGGAGCGCGCGGCGAAGAAGCTGAAGGCGCTGTCTGAGCACGTGGTCTGGTGGAAGGACGCGAACCAGCCGGGGCAGCTCCTCAGCACCGGCGAGGTCGTCGCCACCATGGCGCCGAGCGGCCGGATCCAGAAGCTGATCGACGGCGGCGCGCCGCTCAAGATCGTCTGGAACGAGGGCCGGGTCACCTTCGACGTCTGGTATGTCCTCAAGGGCGCCAAGAACGTCGATAACGCCATGCGCTTCCTCGCCCATGCCAGCAAGCCGGCGCAGCAGGCCAAGATGGCCGAGCTGCTGGGCTACGGGCCGACCAACCCGCGCGCGCTGGAATTGATCAGCGAGGCGACCGCGCGCAAGCTGCCCAACCATCCCGACAACGCCAAGGGCATGGTGCGCAAGGACGAGAGCTGGTGGAAGGCGAACCGCAGCCAGTGGATCGAGGTCTGCACGGGGGCCCTGCTGTAGGCCCCGGCGCGCGCTCGAGGGTGGGGCGGGACGGCCCCACCCCGACGGCGCAGCCCGCGCGTGATGAATAAGGCGGAGGTTCTGGCCGCGCCGCTTCGGCGGCGCGGGTTTGCCGCGCTGCCACCGCTGCTGTGGCCGGCGCTCGCCTTTCTGCTGGTCTTCTATGCCGTGCCGCTGATCAACGTGCTGAAGCTGAGCGTGCTCGAGCCAGCGCCGGGCTTGCAGCACTTCGTGCACATGGCCGAGGTCGCGATCTATCCGAAGATCCTGCTGACGACTTTCGAGATCTCCTTCGTCGTCGCCCTGCTTTGCCTGCTGCTCGGCTATCCGACCGCCTACCTGTTGGTGACCGCGCCGGCGCGCTGGAGCCGGCTGCTGATGATCCTGGTGATCGTGCCCTTCTTCACCAGCCTCCTGGTGCGGAACTACTGCTGGATCTTCCTGCTCGGGGCCAACGGCATCATCAACGCGACACTTCAAGGCCTCGGCGTGACGGAGGCGCCGGTCCGGCTGATCTACAACCGCTTCGGCGTGCTGATCGGCATGGTCCATGTGCTGCTGCCCTACATGATCCTGGTGCTGGCGGCGCAAATGCGCGGCATCGATCTCGGCCTGACCCGGGCGGCGAGCAGCCTGGTTGCGCCGCCCTTCACCGCCTTCCGCCGCGTCTTTCTGCCACTTAGCCTGCCCGGCGTCGCGGCGGGCTTCCTGCTGGTCTTCCTGATCTCGATCGCCTTCTTCGTCACCCCGGCGATGCTCGGCGGGCCGCGCGAGACCATGATCGCCAACATCATCGCCAGCAAGGTGGGCTTCCTTGAGTGGGGCTTCGCCTCGGCGCTCTCGGTCGTGCTGCTCGTGGTGAGCCTGGCCCTGATCGCCGCGATCCAGGCCTTCTTCGGCGGCTTCAGCATCATCGCGCCGGGCCTGCGCAGCGCCCGTCAAAGACGGGCGCGGACTTGGGAAGGCCCTTTGACCTGGACCCTGGACAAGATGCTGAATCCGATCTGGCCGTACCTGCCCCCGCTCGTCGGCGCGTTCGTGCTCGCCTTCCTGGTGCTACCCGTCGTCCTGATGGTGCCGATCTCGCTCAGCCCGCTGGAGTATTTCGTCTTCCCGCCGCCGGGCCTGTCGCTGCGCTGGTATGCCGAGTACTTCAACAGCCCGGCCTGGATCTCCGCCACCTTCAACAGCCTCAAGGTCGGCCTGATCACGGTCGCGCTGACTTTGGCCATCGCCCTGCCGGCCGCGCTCGCAATCTCGCGCAGCCGATCGAGACTCGCGGCCCTGTCTTACGGCGTGATCCTCTCGCCCATGGTCGTGCCGGGCATCATCGTCGCCATCGCGGTCTTCTTCCTGTTCTCGCGGATCGGCCTGACCGGGACCATCTGGGGCGTCGCGCTCGGCCATACGGTCGGCGCCCTGCCCTTCGCCACTATCGTCCTGGTCGCGGCGCTGCAGAACTTCGACCGGAACCTCGAGCGCGCCGCGCTCAGCCTCGGTGCGAGCCCGCTGCGCACCTTGCAGCGCGTGACGCTGCCGGTCATTCGCCCGGCCGTGATCACGGCGGCCTTCCTGTCCTTCCTCTACTCCTTCGACGAGATCCTGGTCTCGATCTTCGTCAGCGGCATCCGTGCCCGCACCCTGCCCAAGAAGATGTGGGAGAGCCTGCAGGAGGTCGACCCCACCATCGCCGCGGTCTCGACCTTGCTGATCCTTTTCACCGTGGCCTTGCTGTCGCTGCTCTACCTGGCGAGCGGCCGGCTGGCGCGGCGGCCGGCAGCGCGGGGATGACGCCATGCACCTCGTGATCGGCGGCACCGGATTTCTCGGCGCCTATGTCGTGCGCGACCTGCTCACAACCGGGCAAAGGGTCGCCGTCTACGACCTGCATCCCGACGCCGAGCAGCTCGCTCTGACCGCCGGCCCGGATTCGGCTGACGCCGTGACGATCGTGCGCGGTGACACCGCCGACGGCGCGGCTCTCGAACAGGCGGCCGGCGATCTCGGGGCCGAGGTCATCGTCCATCTCGCCTCGCCGGTGCCGCCCGACAGCGAGCGCGACGCCAGCGACTGTCTGCGTCACATCACCCAGGCCCAAATCAACGTTCTGGAGTCCGCACGCAAGCTCGGCACGAAACGCGTGGTCTGGGCGAGCGCGCTCAGCGTGTTCGGCACACCCGACGATCACGGCGGGCCGGAGCAGTGCCTACCCCACGACGCGCCGCACTTCCCGCGCTCGCTCTACGGCATCGCCAAGTCGGCCAACGAGCGCCTGGCGCGACTCTATTGGGAACGACACGGCGTCGACAGCCTGGGCTTTCGCTTCGGCCAGGGATACGGACCGGGCAAGCGCCGCGGCAGCGCCTTCAGTTTCCGCATGTTCGAGGCCGCGCTCACCGGCAAGGCCTTCGCCCTACCCTACGGCGATGATGTGATCAACTGGCAGTACGGCGACGACATGGCGGCGCTCCTGGTCGCCGCTTGCACGGCCGGGGGCCTGCGGCCGGGCACCAGCTACAACACGATGGGCGATCTCCGGCCGATGCGCGAGGCGGCATGTGTGCTGCAAGATCTCGCGCCGACGGCGCGAATCGATATCGAGCCAGGCCGCGCCGACCTCTGCTGGCGCCTAGCGAGCGATGCTCCCGCCGACGCGCCCAAGCTGGCCTTCGCAACGCCGATCGAGGCCGGCTTCGCGCGCACGCTGGAGACCCTGCGCCGCTGGGCGACTGACAAAGTGCCGAATGGGCCCGGGACAGCGCCATGAACGAGCACCAGCAAGCTCCGGCCGGCACCGATACCGCGCTTCGCCTCGACAAGATCGTCAAGAGCTTTGCCGAAGTGCGCGCGGTCGATCGGGTCAGCCTAGACATTCGGCGCGGCGAGTTCCTGACCCTGCTCGGACCGAGCGGCTCGGGCAAGAGCACGCTGCTGATGCTGGTGGCCGGCTTCCTCGAGCCCGACGCGGGCGAGATCTATCTCGACGGCGCGGCGGTCTCGCGAGTGCCCGCCCATCACCGTCGCATCGGCGTCGTGTTCCAGAACTACGCGCTCTTTCCACACCTGACGGTCTTCGAGAACGTCGCCTTCGCGCTGCGTAACCTGCGCTGGCCGGCCCAGCAGATCGCTGCGCGGGTCGCGGAGATGCTGGCCCTCGTGCGGCTAGAAGGCATGGCCGAGCGGCTGCCGTCGGAGCTCTCCGGCGGTCAGCAGCAGCGCGTCGCCCTGGCCCGCGCGGTCGCCTTTCAGCCCGCGCTGCTGCTGCTCGACGAGCCGCTCGGCGCGCTCGATCGCAAGCTGCGCGAGCACATGCACATCGAGCTGCGCCACATCCACCAGGTGCTCGGCACGACCATGGTCTATGTCACCCACGACCAGGAAGAGGCCATGGTGATGTCGGACCGCATCGCGATCATGAACCACGGGCGCATTGTCGGCCTCGGCACACCGAAGGCGCTCTATGAGGACCCGGGTGACCCTTTTGTCGCCGACTTCCTCGGCGAGGCGACGATCCTCGAAGGCCGGGTCGATGCAGAAGGCCGAGGCCTGATCGACGCCACTGGTGTCCAAGTCGAGCTTCGCGAGCCGACGGCCAGGGGATCACGCTTCAGCCTTGCCATCCGGCCGGAGAAGGTCCAGCTCGGAGCTGCGCCGGCCGGCTGGAACAGCCTGCCGGGCACGGTCGAAGAGGTGCTCTATCTCGGCGACGCCACGAAGTACTACGTGCGCGTTTCAGCCGAGCACCAGGTCATCGCCAAGCTGACCAATCAGCGGCCGAGCGTGCAGTTCCAGCAAGGTGCCGCTGTCCAGGTGACCTGGCACCCGGAGGATGGGCGGCTTTTGGAAGTTGCGGGCAGCGAGTCGGTTGAGAACGAAGCGGATACGACCGACACACCCCCCTCACCTAACCTCTCCCCCCAGTGGGGGGAGAGGGACGAGTAGGCTTGGCGAGGCCATTGGCCGAGCCTTAGCCGGAGCTGGGTGAGGGGGGACTTCCTAAGCCAAACCAGCTCTACGAAATATGCGCCCCCGTGGTCTCGACGAAGACCGCGTAGAGCGATTGGCTGGCGGTCATGAACAGCCGGTTGCGCTTGGTGCCGCCGAAGCAGACGTTGGAGCAGATCTCCGGCAGGCGGATCTGGCCGATACGGTCGCCGTTCGGCGCGAAGACGTGGACACCGTCGTAGCCGTCGCCGACCCAGCCGGCGCTGGCCCAGATGTTGCCGTCCTCGTCGGCGCGGATGCCGTCGGCGTGGCCCGCCTTGCCGTCGAGCTCCATGGAGGCAAACTGCTGCGGCGGGCCGAGCTTGCTGTCGTTGATGTCGAAGGACCAGATCTGCCTTTCGGCGTCGGCGTAGTGCGAGGCGCCGGTATCGGCGACGTAGAGCTTCTTGTAGTCCGGCGAGAAGCACAGGCCGTTCGGCTTTCGGGGTGCGTCCGTGACCTTGGTCATGTCGCCGCTCTTGGCATCGATGCGATAGACCGCCTCCTTCTGGATCGGCTGCGGCGAGCCGGTGTTGAGCCGGTGGCCCTCGTAGTTCATCAGGCTGCCGTAGCCGGGATCGGTGAACCAGATGGAGTCGTCGTTGGGATTGACCACGGCATCGTTGGGCGCGTTGAGCTCCTTGCCGTCGAAGGAGTCGGCCAGCACCGTCACGCTGCCGTCGAACTCGTAGCGCACGACGCGCCGGTTGCCGTGCTCGCAGGCGATCTGCCGGCCCTGGAAGTCGATCGTGTTGCCGTTGGAGTTGCCCGAGGGATAGCGGAAGCGTCGGCTGACGTGGCCGTCCTCCTCGATGTAGCGGAGCTGCTCGTCGCTCGGGATGTCGCTCCAGGAAAGATAGCGACCAACACCATGCCAGGCCGGGCCCTCGGCCCAGAGCGTGCCGTGGTAGAGCCGCTGGATCGGCGTGTTGCCGAGCTTCGCCCCGAAGCGACGGTCGAGCGCGACGATATCGGGATCGGGATAGCGCACCGGCGGCGCGTCGGGCCCGAAGTTGCGCGCGAAGGCCTCCGGCGCCATGCCGGTGACCGCCGCCACGGCGGTTGCCGCGCCCAGAAAGGCGCGGCGGTCGATCTTCTCGAAACGCGCTTTGCGCGCCTCGCGGTCTTCAGGCTTGGACAGGTCGATGAAGCGATGCTCTTGCACGCGAGCCATGGTTTCCTCCCTTTTCCGCGCTCTTGGCTCTGCTTTCGGGATCTATTCTGTCGAGAAATTTTTTTGCCGATCTCCGATCCGGCCGACGGCCGGCACCCCTACCGGAGGTCGATCTTGCCAAGAAAACGACGCATACGGAAGCTCATGCGTTGTTTCGGGGCGCCATGGAACACCAACCCACGCCCTCATGCTGAGTCTGTCGAAGTATGAGGATTGCTCGGAGCTGGCGGCAAGACTGGAGCGATCCTCACCCTTCGACAAGCTCAGGATGAGGTGATGGGACGATGCCGAAGAGCAATGAGGATGTCTCACCGGTGTTCGGTGAGAGGACTTCGAATACGGCAGCTCCGACGACCCTGCCGGCGAGATATCGGCTAACTAACGCTCACCCATTCATCGGCGGCGATAGCAGCTTTGGATCTGCAGCGCCTTGTGCGGACCCTCGACGCGCCAGAAGACGCGCCAGTGGTCCGGCCCGATCACCTGAAAGCAGCCCTCGTAGCGGTCGCGGCCGCAGAGATGCACGGCCTCGGCCTCGCCGCTGCGCAGATCGAGGTCGTGGAAGTGCCGGCCGTCCATGAAGCTGACTTGGGCCAAATAGGGCTCCGGAAAGGCGAAGCGGTAGGCCCGCGTCGCGCGGCCGTCGTAGTTGTCGAGCTGCATGCGGCCGGTCTCGCGGTAGAGCAGGCCGTCGTGCTCGGGCATGAAGGCGGCGTGGCCTTCGAGCGTGCCGCGCTGCTTCCAGCGCTCTTCGGTGATCGCCCGCTTGAGGGCCCAGCCGCCCTCGAGGTAGGGCCGCAGGTCCTCGACCCGCAGCAGCGTGACATCCTGTCGGCCGATCGGCCCGTCCTGGGCCCCGATCTGAAGCGTCATTCTCGCCCCCTGTGACGAAAGGGCCGCCAAATCCGGCGGCCCTTCTGTTCTTGTTGGCTTGCTAACGTTGTTTGATCGCTTTCCAGACCAAGGGCAGCACCGCGGCGGCCAGGGCCAGCTTGGTCAGGTCGCCGAGCACGAAGGGGGTGAGGCCCCATTCGAGGATCGGCTTGTCCCAGCCGAACAGGGCGCCGAGCCAGAGCAGGCCGGGCACGTAGATCAGCACGTTGCCCGCCAGCATCGCCAGGGCGGTCCAGACCACGTGGCGGTCCCAGCCGCGCTCGGCGAGCCAGCCGCAGAGTCCGGCGGCCAGGACATAGCCGAGCAGATAGCCGCCGGTACCGCCCAGCATGTAGGCGAGGCCGAGTCCCTTCTCCGGCGTACCGGCGAAGACCGGCAGGCCCGCCGCGCCCTCGGCGAGATAGAGCAGAACCGTCGCCGCGCCCAGGCGCCAGCCGTAAGCCATGCCGATCGCCAACACGACGAAGGTCTGCATGGTCATCGGCACGGGATAGAAGGGCACCTGGATCTTGGCCGAGATTGCCAGCAGCATGGAACCCACCACGGCGAGCACGGCGCCGCGCAGCAGCTTCTGGGACTCGCCGGCCGGCCAGAGCGCCGCCGCCAGAGTCGGATGGGTGGAGCTTATCGCTTGCATCGGGGAGTTCTCCTCGTCCTTTAGCGCGGTGCCGCGTTGGTCCGGCTAGTCAATCTCGACGACGAGCTGGTCCGCGTCGAGTCCTTCGTCGCCCTCGTTGACGTGCACGGCCTTGACCGTGCCGTCGCCGCCGGCCTCGTGCGGGACCTCCATCTTCATCACCTCCATGATGAAGAGCGTGTCCCCGGCCTTCACCTGATCGCCGGGCTTGACCAGGATCTTCCACATATTCCCGGCGGTCTGGGTCTTGACGTCCTCAGCCATTCTCTTCCCCCAAGTCTGAGCGCCCGACTCTAGCCGAGCGAGGCTTCGCTACAAATCTCATTTAGCTTATGGGCCAGGGCCTGCGCCTCGGCGACCGAGACCGCCTTGAAGTTGTAGATCTCGCCCGGCTTGGACTGGCCCAGCTTCCAGAAGGCGGCCTGCGGCACGGTGTAGGGATTGATGAAGCCGCCCATGCTGGGGCCGTCGTTGACCAGGATGATCGGCGTCTGGCCGGCCAGGTTGATCGCGCCCACGGGATAGCCCTGGTCGATGATGTTCGATGGCTCGGAGCCGTGCTCGGGCGCCTTGTTGGTCGCCTTTTCGGTGAAGGTCCAGTCCGGCCCGTCGAGCCGGAAGCCGGTGCGGTCGCTCTTGGAGGAAAGCTTCCAGTCGCTGCCCAGGAAGCGCTCGTGGCCGGCGGCGTCGATCCAGTCGTCGTTCGGCCCGGCCACCACCTCGATCTCCCAGCGCTTGTCGGTGGCGATCGGCGGCCGTGCCGACTCCTGGACCTTGCGACCGGCGCTGCCGCTGCCCTCGGCCACCGGCACGACCTGGCCTTGCTTGATCGCGTTGCCGCCCATGCCGCCGACACCGGCCTTGTGGAAGGTCGAACGCGAATCGAGCCAGGGCTCGGTCGCGATACCACCGGCGACCGCGATGTAGCTGCGCGCGCCGGTCTTGGCGAAGCTGAGCGCCAGGGTCTGGCCGGCCTGCACGGCGACGCTCTCCCACATCGGCAGGGGCGCCTCGTCCAGCTTGGGCTGCATGTCGGCGCCGGTGATCGCGATCACGCCGTCTCGCTGGAACTTGAGCGTCGGGCCCATGTACTGGGCCTCGAGCCCGGCCGCGCCGGGTGCGTTGCCGACCAGCACGTTGGCCAGCCGGAAGGACCAGGAGTCCATCGGGCCAGAAGGCGGAAAGCCTTGATTCCAATAGCCGATCCGGCCGGGCCAGTCCTGTACGGAGGTCTCGAGACCGGGTTTGATGACTTCCAACATCGACTGCCCCTCCCCTAGAATCGCTTCGAGGTGTCGAGCGTCTCGACCCACTGCTTGTAGTTATGGACCGAGAAGCGCTGGTACTCGACGACGTTGTATTCGTAGGTGCCGTCGGCGACCTGCTTCTCGACGTGCTCGAACTCCTCCACCGTGCAGGGCACGAACTTCACGCGGTCGCCCGGCTGGAACAGGCAGATCGAGTCCTCGAACTGCGGGAAGCGTTTCTCGGTATCCCAGATCGGCACCGGGATGCGCCCGAAGATCTGATAGCCGCCGGGCGTCGCCACCGGATAGATGGCGGTCGAGGCGCCGCCCATGCCGACCGTGCCCTGGGGCGTCCAGGTGCGCGGCGGGTTGTACTTCGGCGCGGTCAGCATGCAGCGCGGATCGAGCGGCATCATGAAGGGCAGGCCCGGCCAGAAGCCGAGCGAGGCGACCCAGTACTCGGTGCCCGAGTGCACGCGCACGAACTGCTGCACGTCGGAAAGGCCGTTGAGCTCGGCGACGAACTCGGGGTCGGTGGTCTTCTGGGCGATCTTCTCGATGTAGTCGGCCACGCATTCGCGCGTCCAGGGATCGAGATAGACCGTGGGGAAGTAGAACAGCCGGCTGTCGAGCTCGATGTCGTCGGAGGGCCCGAGCGAGCCGATCAGCTCGTTCATCTCGGCCTTCAAGCCGTCGAAATCGACTTCTTCGGGCTCGTAGTGGATCAGCATCGAGGCGAAGCAGGGCGCGGTCTCGATGATGCCCTTGGTCTTCTGCTCCTCGATCGCGGTCGCCAGGCCCTGGGCCGTGAAGTTGACTTCGAGGTTCATCTCGTTGCCGAACTCGATCAGCATGTAGCGATCGCCGCCCGGCAGAAACCGCGGTTCTTCGTAGATCATGCCTTCCCCCTGTTCTGCAAAGACCTCTGCGAGAGGCGCCCGGAAGGGCGCCCCTCAGGATGAGGTAAATCTATGATGGCATGAAGAAATGTCCTCATCCTGAGGAGCCCGCGAAAGCGGGCGTCTCGAAGGACGCACAATGGTAGTCCAATGCTCTTTCTGTGCATTTCGAAGGGTGTGATTTGCTCGGTCCGGGTGCCAACCGCAGTCTCCTCCCCCATACGTCACACGCCTTAGCCCGCGATAAGGTCGGCCTTGTGGGCCTCGACGAAGCTCGTGTGCGTGTCGCCGCGCGCGAAGCTGGGATGCTCAAGCACACGGATCAGAAATGCAATGTTGCAGACCAGGCCTTCGAGCGCCGTCGCCGCGAGGGCCGTTCGCAGACGTTCGATTGCGCCCGCGCGATCCATAGCGTGCGCCACCATCTTGGCGATCATCGGATCATAGAAGGGCGTGATCTTGTCGCCCTCGCGCACACCCGAATCGATGCGCAGGCCATCGCCCTCGGCCGGAAAGGCGAGCCGCTCCAAGGTGCCGGGCGAGGGCAGGAACATCTTGTCCGGGTTTTCGGCGTAGATCCGGCATTCGATGGCATGGCCCTGCTGCGCGACGCTGTCCTGGGTCAGCGCGGAGAGCTCCTCGCCGGCGGCGAGGCGGAGCTGCAGGGCCACCAGATCGAGGCCGGTGGTCATCTCGGTCACCGGATGCTCGACCTGGATGCGCGTGTTCATCTCCAGGAAAAAGAACGCGTTGCTCTCGGCATCGACGACGAACTCG
>JAKSDN010000495.1 GCA_022360075.1 Kiloniellales bacterium
CGGTCTCCGAGAGTGCCGTGAATGGCAGCACCGTCGGCGTGACAGCCTTCGCCGACGATCCCGATCCTGCGGACGATATCACCTATAGCCTCTCGGACAATGCCGGCGGGCGCTTCACCATCGACGCCAACACCGGTGTCATCTCCGTCGCCGATACCTCCCTGCTCGACTACGAGACGGCCACCAGTCACCAAGTCACGGTGGTCGCCACCTCCGACGACGGCTCGACTTCGACACAGTCCTTCACGATCAACCTCACCGACGACACTTCGGAGGCTCAGGTCGGCGCCGTCACCGACAGCAACGCCGCCGCCAACACGGTCTCCGAGAGCGCCGCCAACGGCACCGCCGTCGGCGTCACAGCTCTGGCCACCGACGCCGACGCCACGGACGACGTCACTTACAGCCTCTCCAACAACGCCGGCGGGCGCTTCACCATCGATGCCAACACCGGTGTCATCAGCGTCGCCGACACCTCGCTGCTCGACTACGAGAGCGCTACGAGCCATCAGGTCACGGTAGTCGCCACCTCCGACGACGGCTCGACCTCGACCCAGAGCTTCACCATCAACCTCACCGACGCGAACGACGAAAGCGTCGGCGCCATCTCCGACAACGATGGCAGCAGCAATCAGATCGCCGAGGATGCGGCCAACGATACGGCCGTCGGCATCACCGCACTCGCCACTGACGCCGACGCGGCCGACACTGTGACCTACAGCCTTTCCGACACCGCCGGAGGCCGCTTCAAGATCGACAGCAATACCGGCGTCATCTCGGTCGCGGACACCTCTCTCATCGACTACGAGAGCGCGACGAACCATCAGGTCACGGTCGTCGCCACCTCCACGGACGGCTCGACCTCGACCCAGAGCTTCACGATCAACGTGACCGATGTGGCGGAGAACTCCGCCCCCACCGACATGACGCTCAGCTCGAACTCTGTCGCGGAGAACGCCTCGAACGGTTCCACGGTCGGTACGATCGCCACGACCGACCCGGACAACCCGGGCGAAACCTTCTACTACACGCTGACCGACGACGCCGGCGGGCGCTTCACCATCGACAACGACGGCAAGATCCTCGTCGCCAATACCTCGCTGATCGACTACGAGGACGCCACCTCCCACAGCGTCACCGCCAAGGTCACCGACAGCGGCGGCTTGACCTATACCGAGACCTTCACGATCAACGTCTCCAATGTCAGCGATGGCGGAACCTTCGGCGGCAGCGGTAACAACTACCTGTACGGCGGCGAAGGCGGCGGCGCGCTCATCTACGGCGGCGGCGGCGCCGACCGGCTCTACGGTGCCGAGGGCAGCGTCTCCGACACGCTCTACGGCGGCAGCGGCGACGACAAGCTCTACGGCTATGGTGGCGACGATCACCTCTTTGGCGGCAGCGGTGGGGACTCCCTCTACGGCGGCTCCGGCGCCGATACCCTCAGCGGCGGCAGCGGCGGCGATTCCCTCTATGGCGGTTCGGGCAGCGATACGGTCAGCTACGCCAGCTCGGACGCCGGGGTGAACGTCAACCTGGCAAACGCGACCGGCCATACCGGTGGCCACGCCGCCGGCGACCGGCTTGACAGCTTCGACCACCTGATCGGCTCCGGCCACGGCGACACGCTGACCGGCGACAGCGACGACAACTTCATCGACGGCCTCGCCGGTGCCGACACGCTCTACGGCGCCAGCGGCGCCGACACGCTCGAGGGCGGCGCCGGCGACGATACGCTCTACGGCGGCAGCGGCAGCGACCTCTTCATCTTCCAGGAGGGCAGCGACGACCAAGTCTACGGCGGCACCGGCGCGAGCTGGACCGACTCCGTCCACCTGGACGGCGCGGCCGGCGGCTCGCCGGGCACCTATGGCGTCGACTGGACGATCAGCCTGACCTCCGGCTCGATCACCGATACCCAGGCCGACCATCTGGATCTGTCGCAGGACGCCGCCGGCACGATCACGCTGCAGGACGGCAGCCAGGTGACCTTCGAGGGCATCGAACGCATCGAGTGGTAGCGGGGCGTGGTGGCCCGGCGCGCGGCACCCCCGCCCGACTTCCGACGACGAAGACCGGCCCTCGAGCCGGTCTTTTTCTTGCCGAAGCCAAGATACCGCCCCGACAAGGAGCGCCTTTTCGCCATTAACTTAATGTTTTAGCCAAGGCGCTTAAGCCGACCTTAATTGAATTCCGAGACAATTACGCCATGATTTCTCGCGACCAGGAACTCGGCGCCCGACCGCTCGCCGGCGACATCGAGGCTCTCGTC
>JAKSDN010001474.1 GCA_022360075.1 Kiloniellales bacterium
CGGTGTGCTCGAGCGCGACCTTGACCGCCTCGACGATGGCGCCGACCGGCTCGGCCAGCGACTCGGCGATCTGGCGTTCGGAGATGACGAGCTCCTTGGGCACGCCGTTCATCAGGTCGCGGCCCTTGATCTCCATGGTCTCGCCCTCGCCGTCCTCGGGCGGGCAGGCCGAGCCGATCTCCTTCTTGATGCGCTCGGAAGAGGCCTCGCCGACCAGCAGGTTATGGTTGCGCCGGATGTAGGCGATGATGGCCTCGTCCATCTTGTCGCCGCCGACCCGCACCGAGCGCGAGTAGACGATGCCGCCGAGCGACAGCACCGCGACCTCGGTCGTGCCGCCGCCGACGTCGACCACCGTCGAGCCGGTCGGCTCGGTCACCGGCAGGCCCGCGCCGATCGCCGCCGCCATGGGCTCCTCGATCAGGAATACCCTACGGGCACCGGCGCTTTCCGCCGATTCCTGGATCGCGCGCCGCTCCACGGCGGTCGAGCCGGAGGGCACGCAGACGATGACCTGGGGGCTGGCGAAGCTGCGCCGATTGTGCACCTTGCGGATGAAGTGCTTGATCATCTCCTCGGCGACTTCGAAGTCGGCGATCACCCCGTCGCGCAGGGGCCGGATCGCCTGAATGTTGCCGGGCGTGCGGCCCAGCATCATCTTGGCCTCGTCGCCGACAGCCAGTACCTGCTTCTTGCCCTTGACTTCCGCGATCGCCACCACGGAGGGCTCGTTGAGCACGATCCCGCGACCCTTGACGTAGACAAGGGTGTTGGCGGTCCCGAGATCGATCGCCATGTCGGCGGAGAGCATTCCAAGCACGCGAGACAACATCCAGGTTATCCAATGAAATCGCGATGAAACCGCCGCGGGGAAAGATTCGGAATAGCCTTCCGCTGCGGCGATTTCAAGGCAATGGTTAACTACGTCCGGTTAATCCAGTCTTAATGTCACACAGAAAGCGCGTTGGGCCACTTTGTCTCCCGATTCCCGCCGCCCTGCGGCCCGATTCGCTCCTAGGCTGAGTACCATGCCAGGCAAACGAAACGAGCAGCCCTCCTTTCCGCCCCATCTCGCCCTGATTCTGGCGGCCAGCCTGGCGCTGGGCGCCTGCGCGCCGCAGCGCGCCCTGGAGGCCAAGCGCCTGCTGGAGGACGTCGCCGCCGTCGAGGGCCCGAGCAGCCTGAAGGAGGCCACCGAGCCGCCGGCCCGACGCGAGATCGCCTTCGTCCAGGACGGCCGCGACTACCTGGCCGATCTCTACGAGCCGGCAGATGGCACGGTGGCGGGCCTGGTCCTGGTTCCAGGACTGACCCCGGCCGGTCGGAACGATCGGCGCTTCGTGCCCTTCGCCAAGTCCCTGGCCCGCTCGGGCTTCCGGGTTCTGGTGCCGGAGATCGCGAGTCTCCGCGAGCTGCGGGTGAGCGCCGCCAATGCCGAGCCGATCGCCGCGGCCGTCCACCATCTCTCGGGCCTTGACCGGCCGGAGGCTCCTCGGCCGGTGGGCCTGATCGCCATTTCCTACGCCGCCGGGCCGGCCGTCATCGCGGCCTTGGAGCCCGAACTGCGCGACAAGGTCGCCTTCCTCGGCCTGATCGGCGGCTACTACGACATCGAAGCCGTGGTCACCTACTTCACCACGGGCTACTTCCGCCTGGGGCCCGGCGAACCCTGGCGGCAGGGATCTCCGAACGCTTACGGAAAGTGGGTCTTCGTGCAGAGCAATGCCCCCTATCTCGAGGACCCGCATGACCGCGTCACCTTGATATCGATGGCGATGCGCAAGCGCCGAAACCTGGAAGCCGATATCGCCGACCTGGTGGCTGCGCTCGGCGACGAGGGCCGGCGGGTCCACGACCTGCTGGAGAACCGCGATCCTGAGCGGGTCGCGGCCTTGATCGCGGCCCTGCCGGTTAGCCTGCGCAACGAGCTGACCGCCCTGGACCTCAAACGTCGCGATCTCGACGGGCTCGGCGCCCGGCTGCTGCTGGTCCACGGCCGCGACGACCCGGTCATTCCCTCCATCGAGAGCGAGAAGCTCGCCGCCGCCCTGCCCGAGGGGCAGAGCCGGCTCTACCTGGCCGACAACCTGATCCACGCCGAGCTCAGGCCGGGCGGCCTCGCCGACGCCTTCACGCTCTGGGAGGCGGCCTACCGGCTGCTGGAGGAGCGGGACCGGCTCGCCACGAAAAGGTGACCGCGGCGGTTCCAGCTAGCCCTTCCGGCCGATCCGTCTATGGGTATAGCCTTGTTGGAAAGGGACGCTCGGCTTCAGGACATCGACGGGAGGGCCAGATGAAAGCTCTGCACCGCCTCTTTACGGCCGCGCTCTTGGCCGCGGCGATCGTCGCCGCGCACGGCGGCGCCTGGGCGCAGGAGGCCACGCGATCGATCACGCAGGTCGCGGGCGACCTCTACCGCTTCCAGAACAACTTTCACTATTCGGTCTTCCTGGTGACGCCGGAGCGTGTGATCGTCACCGATCCGATCAACGTCGAGGCCGCGACCTGGCTCGAGGCCGAGATCGCCCAGCGCTTCAATCAGCCGATCCGCTACCTGATCTACAGCCACCACCACGTCGACCACATCGCCGGCGCCGAGGCCTTCGCCGACACCGCCATCGTGGTCGCGCACGAGAAGACCAAGGCGACGATTCTCGGCGAGAAACGGCCGACCGCCGTGCCGGACCTCACCTTCTCGGACCAGATGACGCTGGAGCTCGGCGGCAAGACGGTCGAGCTCACCTACGTCGGCCGCGGCCACTCAGACAACTCGATCGTGATGAACTTCCCGGCCGAG
>JAKSDN010001389.1 GCA_022360075.1 Kiloniellales bacterium
GCCCTGGCGGGCTTCGAGGCCGGTGCCTCGATCTCCTTGAGCCAGACCCTCGGGGCGAGCGGTCTGAGAGACCTTGTGGCCGCCGCCACCTTGTCGCTCAGCGCCGAGCTGACGGGACGAGCACTCGGCGAGCTGGCTGCGACTCTGACACTCGACCAAGGCCTTTCGGTCCAGATGGGGACGGGCGACATCATCGCGGCCGCCCTCTCGCTGGCCCTGCGGCAGGGGCAAGCAGCCTCCGCTCTGCTGGAGATCGATGCCGCCCTGCCGCTCGAAGCCACGGTCCGATCGCTGGCCGAGGCCGACGCCGACTTCGAGGCGGAGGCCGGCGTCTCGATGACCCTGGGCCTCGCGCTGCTCGGCCAGGCCCTCTTGGACGCCGAGCTTTCGCTCGACGCGGTTCACGACATCGCCGTCCTGCCCGACGGCATCCTCGCCGAATTGACCCCGCGCGGGCGACGACGCCTCACGGTGACGATTCGCGACCGTACCCGCCGGACCGGCCGCCGAGACGGCCGGACCAAAACCGTCAACTAGGAGTCTTCCATGGACATTGGGCAAAGCCTGGGCGCCGCCGTCGGCGCCTCGATGGGACGTGCCGCGCCGTTCGCACCCGGCCGCATCCGGCTCGCAAGCCTCTACGAGATCGAGTGCTTCGCACCCGACGGCGCCCTGCGGTGGCGGGAGGTCTGCCGCAACACCGTCGTGAACGCCGGCCTGGACGACGTGCTCGACAAGTACTTCAGGGGGGCGAGCTACACCGCCGGCTTCTTCGTCGGGCTCACGACCGGCACCCCCGGCTTCGTTCCGGCCGACACCATGGCGTCGCACGCCGGCTGGACGGAGTTCACCGCCTATCAGAACGGTGCGCCGACGCAACGCCCCGGACTCGCGCTCGGCTCGGTGGCGAGCCAGTCCGTCGACAACGGCGCGAGCAAGGCCAGTTTTCTCATCACGGCGAACGGCTCGACGATCGGCGGTGCCTTCGTCACCACCGACAGCACGGCGGGCGGCGCGACGGGCACGCTCTACGGTGGGGCGAGCTTCAGCACCGGCAACAAGTCGGCGGACGCCGACGACACGCTCAACGTGACCGTCACGCTGACAGCAGCCAGCGCGCCCTAGACGTGGCCTCCTTCCTCCTTCAAGCGCCCGGCGAGACGCTGGACTACAGCGTCGACTGGACGAACGAGCTCAGCGAAACCGCCCCGGCCGACTCGATCGCCGCGTCCGCCTGGTCGATTGCACCGAACGCCGGCAGTCCCGGGCCCAGCCTGAGCGGCGCGACCGTCACGGATATGACGACGACGACGAAAGTCTCGGGTCTCGCCTTTGGCGTGGTCTACCGCCTGACGAACCGGGTCGAGACCGCGCAGGGCGTGATCCTGGAACGGAGCCTGACGATCCGATGCCACAAGCATTGAACCTGGAGCGCATCACGGCGCCGGCGCTCGAGCCGCTGTCCTTGAACGAGGTCAAGCAGCAGCTCCGGCTCGAGGACCAGGACGGCGAAGATGCCGCGCTGATCGCGGGCCTGATCCGCGCGGCGCGCGAGCAAGCCGAAAGCTATCTCGGCCGCGCCCTGATCACCCAAAGCTGGTCATTGTGGCTCGATCGCTGGCCGACGGAAGACAAGGCCTGGGTCGCGCTGCCCAGGCCGCCGCTGCAGTCCGTCGCGTTCATGAAGAGCTACGACGAGGCCGACGCGGCGACGGTCGTGCCGGCGGCTGACTACTTCGTCGACAGCAGCGGCGAGCCCGGCCGGGTCGTGCTGCGCAAGGGCGTGGCGGCGCCCGAGGCGCGACGGGCGGCGAAGGGGCTGGAGATCCGCTTCAACGCCGGCTACGGGGACGACCCGCATGACGTGCCGGAAGACATCCGCGCGGGCCTACTACTCTTGATCGCCCATCTCTACGAGAACCGGGGCGACCGGCCGAGCGGTGCGATGAGCCTCTCCGGCGCCGCGCAGCTCTGGCAGGCCCATCGCGTGCTGAGGCTGTGACGTGTCGATCGGCCAGCTACGCCACCGCCTGTCCCTGCAGGCGCCGACCGCCACGGCCGACTCCTACGGCGGGCGCACGATCGTCTGGACGGACGTGGTCACGCTCTGGGGTCGGATCGACTCCTTGCGCGGCGCCGAGCAACTGCATGGCATGCAGCTCGGCGAGCGCGTGACGCATCGGATCACGATCCGCTTCAGGGAGGACGTCAGCGCCGTGCAGCGCCTGCGCTTCGGCAGCCGGATCTTCAAGATCCAGTCGGTGCTCGACCGCGATGGCCGGCGGCGCTGGCTGGAGCTGCTGTGCGAGGAGGAGGTCGCGCCGTGACGGGCCAAGGGGCCAATGCAACGGAACGGGGAGAACCGCGATGACCGCCGACAGCCAGCTTGCGATGCAAGGCGCGGTGCTGGCCGCGCTGCAAGGCGATGCCAGCCTGACCGCTCTGCTCGCCAATGGAGCCGGCAGTATTCTCGACCACGTGCCGTCCGGGACCGCCTTTCCCTACGTCGCGATCGGCGAGGCCAAGGCGACGGACTTCGGCAGCAAGACCAGTGACGGCATGGACCTGCTGATGACCATCCATAGCTGGTCCCAGCACCAGGGCATGCAGGAGGTCAAGCAGATCATGGCGGCTGTGGTCGATGTGCTCGACCGGGCCGATCTGGCGGTGAGCGGGCACGACCTGATCTTGTTGCGCTTCCAAAGCTCGGAGGTCGCCCTGGCGGAGGACGGGGTCACGCGCCACGGCATTCAGCGCTTTCGCGCCCTGACCGAGGCCGTCTGACGGAGTTCGGGAGGCCGCGCGCATCGCGCCTCCCGCGGCCGCGGTCGTGGACCGGCGGCATCGCACCCTGGCGGGTCCGGCCCGCCGATATCAACCGGGCCGCGCGCCCATTTTTCGAGGAGGAACTCGATGGCAAAGGAAGCCGGTACCAAGGTCCTGCTTCAGATCTCGGACGGCGGCGCGCCGCCGACCTTCACGACGCTGAAGGGGCAGCAGTCGACCGAGTTCGTCGGCGACACCGAGACCGACGACATCACCGACAAGTCGCAGTCCGGCTGGGGCTCGACGCTCAATGTGCTGCGCAACGGCACCGTGAACGTCCAGGGCAAGGCCGACTGGCCCGACACGACGGGCATCGACGCGATCCGCACCGCTTGGGAGGCGGGCACGGACGTCGATTGCAAGCTGGTCCTGAACAACGCCGGCGCCAACTACACCGGCGCCTTCCAGGTCACGCAGTTCAACGTCTCCGGGGCGCAGAACAACGCGACCGAGTACGACTTCACCCTGCAGAACAACGGTGCCCTCACCTATGCGGCGAGCTGACCGCGCGCCGTCGGCCGGCGGATTGCATCGCGCGATCCGCCTGGTCCTCGGCCGGCGGGAGATCGGCATCGACCGGCGGCCCGCGGCGGTCGCGGAGGACGCTCGAGAGGGCAGACAGGGTGGTGAGGAAGGCGGCGCGGCGCACTCTTTCAGAGATGTCACTTTGGCACAGTGGCGGAACGCAAGGCTGTCGTTCAAATGTCAGCCATCCATCGCTCATCGAAACTGTCACCCTCGGGCTTGACCCGAGGGTCCATCGCGGTCCCGGTCTCGGACCTCGATGGATTGTCGGGTCAAGCCCGACAATGACAATTCGAGGTGTGATGGAAGAAGCTGCTGAATACCGATCCCCGATTCTCGTGCGCCTGATACGGCTCAAGACAATCCAGAGGAGAGCGGCCGGATGGCCAATCCGCATCGCGGCGAGGTGGAGATCACGCTCGCCGGCAAGACCTATGTCATGCGCGCCACCTTCGGCGCGGTGGTCGAGATCGAGACCAAGACCGGCACCGGCCTGGTCGACCTGGCCGAGCGCACCTACAGCGGCAAGCCGCGCCTGACCGACCTGACGGCGGTGGTCTGGGCCGGCCTGCGCGCGGCCGGCGAGCCCGCGACCTACGAGAAGGTCGGCGAGATGGTGATGGACGAGGGCATCCAAGCCGCGATCGGCCCGGTGCTCGAGTTCCTCGGCCAGGCCTGCACCGGGGGCAAGACAACGGGGGAAGCCGAGGCGACGGAGGCGGACTGACCGAGATACCGTTCCGTCGCCTTCTCGCCTTCGCTATCTCGGAGTTAGGCTGGACCGAGGCGGAGTTCTGGGCCTCGACGCCAAACGGTCTCTATGCCGCGCTGGATCTACGAGACGGTGCGTTCAAGCGGGAGGACTTCGAGAGGTTACGGCGGGAAGTTGATCCGGAGCGGTGAGAGCGGTCCATCCCGACCGTCCCAGAACCTAGAAGATCAAGCTATGATGTCCTCTCCCAAGCGGGAGGGTGATAGGGAAGGTTAGAGAACCTTGGATAAGACAACCGCCACGGCGAGGAACCCACCGACGATCGTCACCAGCTGCCAATTCGACGGCGTCTTTTCGAGTTTGCCGTTAACGCCGGCGAGTCCCACTTCGACCTTTTTGAAGCCAATGTTCACCTCATCGCCGAGTCTCTCAAACCTCTTGTCGGTTTGGTCGCGAAGGCTGCCGACCTCTTCCCGAACGCCTTCGACTTCCCTTCGGACGCCGCCGACCCCTGATTTGAATTCTGTGCGGTACTCGCTCATCGCCTCGTTAAGCGTGTCAATGCGTTCGTTCGTGCCTGTCGCCGCCTCAACATGGCTAAGCACTGCAGTACCTAGTTTGTCCATGCTGCTGGTAAGCTCGCGGAGTTCTGCGCGCATGCCGCTCGTGTTCTCACCTAGTCTGTCCGCGGTTTCGGAGAGGCCCTGAATACCTGCGCGCACGCCGCTCGTGTCCTTCGCGATATCGCCAAGGAGACTCTTCGTCACCTCTTGATCTTTCTGGAGCTGCTGCATCGATGTCTCAAGGTTAGTTACACGTGCGGCGAGTCCTTCACCATCACCACCATCACC
>JAKSDN010000858.1 GCA_022360075.1 Kiloniellales bacterium
CGCCACGCAGGCGCCCAAAAGCAGGTTTCTCGCTTTCATCGACTTTACCCCCTTGGCCGGATCCATCGGACCGCCATTCCGGACCGGCCGACGAGGACGGCTCTGACGGCGATCCACCGAAAAATCCCCAACTTCAGGCCCAGCATAGCGACGGTTCGATAATTTTCAATCGCTTGCAAAGCGCCTCGCCCAGATTCTCGCCCCTTCCCGCCGTTCGCCGGGATCCCGCGACCCGGCGCGGCCAGATTTGCGCCGCGGCGACACCAAATCCTATGACTTGCCGCGAAGTTAGCTCGTAAGCATTTAAAATTGTTTATAATTCCTAACTCGATCTTAAAAGCCGCCATGCATAATGGGGCTCGTGACACGGAGCCTCGCACCAACCGGCTCCGGAACTCGGGAGCCGCATTTGGTGCACAAACGACCGCGACTGCTTCTGGCGACCGGCCTTTTCGGGCTTCTGCTCGCCGTCGCACCGCCGCAAGGCGCAAAAGCCCAGACGCTCCTGGACGTCGCCAAGGCCGCTCAGCAGACCGGGCAGGCGATCTTCGGCTCCTCTGAGTTCAAATCCGCCTCCCTGCGCGCCTTGCCGCAGTGGCGAGGCGTGCTGTCGCGGATGGATCGCGAGCGTGAGGGCCTGGAGCTTTGCCTGGCCGCCGCCGAGGCCTGCGGCTCTTCGGACCAACGCGCGCTGAGCGAGATGATCGCGCGATCGAAGGACCTGGACCGCCGCGAAAAGCTCAAGCGGGTCAACCTCTTCTTCAATCGCTGGCCCTACCGGGAAGACCGCGCGACCTACGGCAAGCGCGAGCACTGGGCCAGCCCCACGGAGTTCATGACCAGCTCCGGCGACTGCGAGGACTACGCGATCGCCAAGTTCTTCGCCCTGCGGCGCATGGGCTTCAGCAACGAAGAGCTGCGCATCGTCGTGCTCTGGGACCGGATTCGCGCCATCGGCCATGCGGTGGTCGCGGTCTACGACGGCGACGAGATCCTGATCCTCGACAACCTCTCGCCGATGGTCACAAGCCACTGGCGCTACTCGCATTACATCCCGCAGTACTCGATGAACGAGACCGCACGCTGGGCCCACGTTCACACCAAGAAGATCCCCGCACTCCTCGCCCAGCGCGACTGAGGCCGACTCGGCCTTAGGGCTTGAGTATTCAAGCCGTCTATTGCGGCCGATGTCTCTGTATCCCCACAAGCCTCCTACTCGCGCGCGCCGGTTAAGCGCAGCTTAACAAAAGTAACGGAAAACTGTTTGCCGCCGGTTCGCAGTCTTTCCGGTCATGAGTGATCTAATCTATTCTAGTGACATCCGGGGTCGGCTAAGCTAAGCCATTAGCCGGGGTGACATTCTATGCGGCTGATGACATGCCGACGCAGGCAGGGGACAGTTGACATGCACACCACCATCAAACGACTGGGGCGAGGCGTCGTGGCCGGGCTCGGGGGGAGCCTGATCGTTGCCCTTGTGGCCGGTCCTGCGGCGGCGACGTCCATGAAGGACGCGATGCGTCTGGCCCTATCGCACAGCCCGGATGTCGGCAATGTCGCCCACAACCGCGAGGCCATCGAGCAGGAGCTGCGCCAGGCCCGCGGCCTCTATCTGCCCCAGATCGACGTGGCCGCGGGAATCGGCAAGGAGCGGACCAACGACCGCAACACCCGCGCCGACGTCAACAACCGCAATGCGCTGACTCTGACCCGTCAGGAAAGCTCGCTGACGGTGCAGCAGCGCATCTTCGACGGCTTCGAGACCGACAGCACGGTCAAACGCGAGAAGGCGCGCATAACCTCGGCCGCCCTTCGCGTCTTCGAGAACTCCGAGTTCACCGGCCTTGATGCCATCGGTGCCTATCTCGAGGTGCTGCGCCAGCGCGAGCTCGTGCGGCTCTCCGAAGAGAACGTGCAGGTCCACCAGCTCATTCTCGGCTTCCTGAGAGAGCAGCTTGCCGGCGGCGCCGGCAGCGCCGCCGACGTGTCGCAGACCGAGGCACGCCTGGCCCGGGCCGAGACCACCTTGTCCCAGACGATCAACGCGCTGCGCGACGGCGAATCGAGTTATGCGCGGATCGTGGGCCAGTACCCGGACGACCTGACGCCCGTCGGCTTCGACAGCACTCTGCCGCCCGATCTCGACACCGCGGTCGAGCTTGTCTGGCGCAACAACCCGACCTTCAAGATCTTCGATGCCGAGGTTCGGGTCGCCGAAGCCGAGGTCGACCTGGCGGAGGTCCCGCTCTATCCGGCCATCACCCTGGAAGGCGAGTCCGAGTACAACCGCAACCGCGACGGCATCGAGGCCGGCGAGTTCAACAACCAGATCATGCTGCGCCTGAGGTGGAACCTGTTCCGCGGCGGTATCGACTCGGCCAATCGGCAAGAGGCGGTCACGCGGGTCTCACAGCAAAAGGCGATCCGTCACCGGGCCCTGCTCGAGGCCGAGGAAGAGATGCGCCGCTCCTGGTTCGCGCTCGAGGCCAACCGCCGGCAAATCGAGGAATACACGCGCGACGTCCAGTTCCAGACGGAGACGCGCGACGCCTATCGCCAGCAGTTCGAGGTCGGCCAGCGCACGCTGCTCGACGTGCTGGACGCCGAGAACGAGCTTTTCGTCGCCAAGGGTCAGCTCGTCACGTCGCAGACCAACGTCGAGCTCGCGTCCTACCGGATCCTCGCGCTGACCGGCCAGCTCCTAGACGCCATGGAAATCGCGCCGCCGGAGCAGGCCTCGACCGTAATCCCCACCTTCGGCGAGCAGCTCTTCTAGCCTCATCTCGAAGTCCAGCGCTACACCACGTTCCGCACCCGCCCGCTACGGCGGGGGTGGTTGATTTGGCCGGCTTCAGCGCCACATCAAACGCAGTGATATCGCCCCGAACGGCGCGACGACAACGGGGCAATGCGATGGAGCGGACCGCGAGCTGTGA
>JAKSDN010000696.1 GCA_022360075.1 Kiloniellales bacterium
CCCTGAAACTTCTTCATCACCCGATGCAGACCCTCGGTTTGGTAGAACGCCGGCATCAGCGTCTCGGGATTCATCAGCTTCGGGTTCACGACCCGCAAGCGCAGCTCGCCCTCGCTCAGACTGTCGGCGACCTCGGACAGGTCCGGGCCGACCTCGCCGTGAAACTGCTGCTCGGGGATCGGCATCTTGTGGCAGGCCAGGCAGTTGCCGAGCTTGCGGTTGATCGCGACCTCGCGACCACGCAGCGGATCGCCCGCCTCGCCGGTCAAGGACTGCGGTATGCTACTCTCGTCGATGACCTTGTAGGCGACGAGCTGTTCGCTCGCCGAAGCGTTCGATGCGAAGAGCAAGCCGACCGCAAGACAGGTGGCAAAGCCGAATCCGATACCTAAGCCCTTGGACACAATGACCTCCCACGTTTGTTCGTCTTTTTTGGCCGGCCCCTCTCTAAGGGGCCTATCATTGTTGGTCTCGACAAACATATTCGATTTTCATATTTTATCAAGATTGAATATGACTTCCAGAGAATCGTCCGCCCGAACGAGGACGACCGGAACAGGGATGGGAATGTGCGGAAGATATCAGGCAATATGCGATCGCTGCGTCTAGCGGCGCTGGGCTGCGCGATGGCGATTCCAGCGATCGGCGCGACGGGCCAGTCGAGGGCCGACGAGCTTTACGAGTACGGCGCCTACCTCGCCTCGGAGTGCACGACCTGCCATCGTATCGATGGCCAAGACGAGGGCATCCCGCCGATCGTCGGCTGGCCCGAAGGCGATTTCGTCGCGGTGCTCGAAGCTTTCCGAGAGGGCGAGCGCACCAACATCACGATGCGCAACGTCGCGGGCTCCTTGGGCAGCGAAGAGATCGCGGCCTTGGCCCGCTTCTTCAATCAAGTCGCCAAAACAGCCAAAAGGGAGGACGCACGATGACTCGCAAGATCACGCGCAGAGGGTTCGGCAAAGGACTCGGCGCCGTCAGCGTGGCGGCCGTGACCTGGCGCGCGCGCCCGGCCAGAGCCGCGAAGGCGAAGGTCGTCGTGGTCGGGGGCGGGCCCGGCGGCGCCACCGTGGCGCGCTACATCGCCAAGGACTCCGACGAGATCGAGGTGACTCTGGTCGAGGAGAACAAGACCTACACGACCTGCTTCTTCAGCAATCTCTACCTCGGCGGCTTCCGCACGTTCGACTCGATCACGCACAGTTACGACCGCCTGAGCGGCGACTACGGCATCAACGTGGTGCAGGCCCGCGCCGAGGCCGTCGATCCCGAGAAGCGCCAGGTCCGCCTCGCCGGCGGCGACAGCCTGGACTACGACCGCCTGGTCGTCGCGCCGGGCATCGATCTGAAGTACGAGACGATCGAGGGTTACAGCGAGGCCGCCGCACAGGTCATGCCGCACGCCTGGAAGGCCGGCGCCCAGAGCCAGATCCTGAAGGCGCAGCTCGAGGCGATGGACGACGGCGGCACCTTCGTGATCGCGCCGCCGCCGAACCCCTATCGCTGCCCGCCCGGCCCCTACGAGCGCGTCTCGATGGTCGCGCACTATTTCAAGCAGCATAAGCCGAGCTCGAAGATCGTGATCCTCGACTCCAAGAACAAGTTCTCCAAGCAGAAGCTGTTCGAGGACGGCTGGGCGCGTTTCTACGAGGACATGGTCGAATGGCTGCCGGCAGAGATGACCGGCGGCGTGCGCGCGGTCGATACGAACAAGATGACTGTTCAGGTCGACGACGAGACCTTCGAGGCCGCGGTCGCCAACATCATCCCGGCGCAGCAATGCGGTGCAATCGCCCGGCAGGCCGGCCTGGCCAACGAGTCGGGCTGGTGCCCGGTCCAGGCCGAGACGCTCGAGTCCAAGATGATGCCAGGCATTCATATCGTGGGCGATGCGATCGTTCCCGGTGACATGCCGAAGTCGGCCTTCTCGGCGAACAGCCAGGCCAAGGTCTGCGCCATGGCCATCCGCGCCGAACTGACCGGCTCCAAGGCCTTCAAGCCACGCTTCCGCAACACCTGCTGGAGCCTCATCGCCACCGATCACGGGGTCAAGGTCGGGGCCAACTATCAGGCGACCGAGGAGAAGATCGCCAAGGTCGACGGCTTCATCAGCCAGGCCGACGAGACCGACGAGACCCGCGCGGCCACGGCCGAGGAAGGCAACGGCTGGTACGCCGGAATCACCAAGGACGTGTTCGGCTGAGACCGGGCGCGACATGACAAATCGATTGCTTGGGGCCTGCCTGGCGGCGCTCTTCGTCCTGTCCTGGGCGCCGCCAGGCGCCGCGGCCGAGCTCGTCATGTTCGAGGCCGAGGGCTGCGAGTGGTGCGAGACCTGGAACCGCGAGATCGGCCCGGTCTATCCCAAGACCGAGGAAGGCCGCCTGGCGCCGCTGCGCCGGGTCGACCTTCACGCCCGGCGGCCGGACGACCTGAAAGACATCAAGGGCATCGTCTATACGCCCACCTTCGTCCTGGTCGAGGGCTGCCGCGAGCTCGGCCGCATCGTCGGCTACCCGGGCGAAGACTTCTTCTGGGGCCTCTTGGCTCAAATCGTCGCCAAGCGCGCCCCGGAATCCCAGCAGCAGAACGCCTGCGCGCACCCCCGGAACGAGACGGCAAAGGAAGACCTCTCATGATGAAACGTATGCTGCTCGCCTTCTGCCTCACGGCGATCACCGGCTCCGGCGCCGCCAAGGCCGAAGAGGGCCTGATCGAATTCAAGATCCTCAACCCGGACGTGGCCGTCGAGCTGGCCCAGGCGGCGCTCGAGGACTGCCGCGCGCGCGGCTTTCAGGTCGCGGTCTCGGTCGTCGACCGCTTCGGCAACGCCCAGGTCCTGATCCGCGACCGCTTCGCCGGCCCGCACACGCCGAGCACGGCCAGGCGCAAGGCCTGGACCGCGATCTCCTTTCGCACCGACACGCTGGAGCTCTCGAAGCTGAGCCAGGCCGGCCAACCGCAGTCGGGCGTCCGCCACGTCACGGACGCGTTGATGATCGGCGGCGGCGTGCAGGTCGAGGCGGCGGGCTCGATCGTTGCCGGGGTCGGCATCTCGGGCGCACCCAGCGGCGAAGAGGACGATGCCTGCGCGCGCGCCGGCATCCTCGCGATCGAAGACAAGATCGCCTTCTGAGGACGACGGGGCCGGGGTCTTCAGGCGGCCAATCGGTAGCGTCTCAGCGCCACGCTGACCGATTCATCGAAGCTCTCGGCCCGGTTCGTCGAGCGGGCGACGAGCATCGCGCCTTCGAGCACCGCAACGAGCAGGTTCGCCTCGGTCGCCGCCGGCGAGTCGAGATGGATCTCGCCGCGCCGGCGACCGTGCTCGAAGACGGTCGTCAGCCAGGCGACGTTGCACTCGAAGAAGTCCCGGACCTCTCGGGCGACGGCGCTGGGCAGGAAACCGATCTCCGCGCCCAACATGCCACAAAGGCACATGCGCCCGTCTTCGACCAACGCCTTTCTGAACAAGCTCGCATAGCGGTGGAGGAGATCGAAGGTCGATGCCCCTTCGCTCGCCTCAAGCCGCGCCATGAAAGCATCTCGGTAGTCGGCCGCGACCTCGGCCCCGAGCGTCTCGAGGCTCGGAAAGAGACCCTCGATATGCCTCGCCTCGATCCCGATGCGGGTCGAGATCTCGTTGTAGCACAGACCGCTATAGCCTCGACTCTGCACCAAGTCTCGAGCGCACTCGAGAATGCAGGCTCTGGATTCTTCTTTTGATTCAGGCATCGGGTGACAATCGCCCCATTCTGGCCGACATTCCCACCCGAATGTCACACAACCGCAGGATCATAGACCAACTTCGGCGGCATGCATACAATTCTATCTCCGATCCTTGCTGTGGCGTGACTCACGGCCGTTTGGTTGTTGCCAGGGCCGGCGGTTATCCCGCCCGCTTCCAGGTCGTGCCTTCGGGGCCGTCCTCAAGCAGAATCCCGCGCTGCTTCAAGGCATCTCGGATGCGGTCGGCCTCGGCGAAGTCCCGGTTTTGCCGCGCCGCCGCGCGGGCGGCGATCTCGACTTCGATTTCCGCCGCCTCATCGCTCTCGGCGGCGCCTTGGAACCAGGCTTCGGGCGCTTCCTGCAGGAGGCCGAGCAGACCGCCACCAGCTTGCAGGGCGGCCTTCAAGCGCGTCCGTTCTGCAGCTCCGGCCGCCTTGTTGAGTGCCGAGGCCAGTTCATGGAGCTCGGCGAGCGCCTGCGGTGTGTTCAGGTCGTCTTCGAGCGCTGACACGAGCGCGGACGGCGCGTCTCGATCGTCTTCACCATCGGGGGCGTGGCGCAGCGCGCCGTAGAGCCGATCGAGCTGCGCCTTGGCTTCGGCGACCTTCTCACGGGTGAAGTCG